>CAZTHV010000240.1:0-5424 GCA_964613165.1 uncultured Marmoricola sp. | reverse complement strand
GGTTCTCGTAGACCCAGTCGTGCAGCATCGTCTGGCCGTGCGCGGTCGCCGCAATCACCGCGAAGAACGGCAGGTTGTCGATGTTGAGCCCGGGGAAGGGCATCGGGTGGATCTTGTCCGCGGGCGCGCCCAGCTCGCAGACGTGGGTGCGCAGGTCGGCGAGGCGGGTGCGGCCGTTGGCGGCGACGTACTCCTCGGAGACGGCGCAGCGGAAGCCCATCTCCTCCAGGAGCGCCAGCTCGATCTCCAGGAACTCGATCGGGACCCGGCGGATCTCGATCTCCGACCCGGTGACGATCGCCGCCGCCAGCAGCGACATCGCCTCGATCGGGTCCTCGCTGGGGGAGTACTCGACGTCGACGTCGATGTGCCGCCGGCCGGTGACGGTCAACGTGGTGGTGCCGATGCCCTCGATGCCGACCCCGAGCGACTGCAGGAAGAAGCAGAGGTCCTGGACCATGTAGTTGGGACTGGCGTTGCGGATCACGGTCACGCCGTCGTGGAGGGCGGCGGCCATCAGGACGTTCTCCGTGACGGTGTCGCCGCGCTCGGTCAGCACGATCGGGCGCTGCGGCGAGATCTCCGCGGTGACCGTCGCCTGATAGCTGCCCTCGCTGGCCTTGACCTCCAGACCGAACGGACGCAGCGCCGCGAGGTGCGGCTGAACGGTGCGAGTGCCCAGGTCGCAGCCACCGGCGTACGGCAGGTCGAAGGTGCGGCTGCGGTGCAGCAGCGGCCCGAGGAACATGATGATCGAGCGAGTACGCCGGGCCGCCTCGACGTCGATCCCGGCGAGGTCCAGCTCGGCGGGCGGGACGATCTCCAGGTCGTTGCCGTCGCCGATCCAGCGGGTGCGCACGCCGAGGGAGGCCAGCACCTCGAGGATCCGGTTGACCTCCTCGATCCGGGCCACCCGGCGCAGCGTGGTCCGGCCGCGGTTGAGCAGCGAGGCGCACAGCAGCGCGACGCCGGCGTTCTTGGAGGTCTTCACCTCGATGGATCCGGTCAGCGTGGTCGGCCCGGACACCCGCAGGTGCACGGGACCTCCGATGCTGAGCAGCTCGCGGTCGAGGGCCTCGCCGACGCGCGCGAGCATGTCCATGGAGACGTTCTGGTGACCGCGCTCCATCCGGTTGACCGCGCTCTGGCTGGTCCCGAGGACGTCGGCGAGCTGCTGCTGGGTCCAGCCTCGGTGGCTGCGCGCGCTGCGGATCAGCGAGCCGATCTGCGAGAGGTGGTCGTCCATCGGGAGCGACGATATCTCACATATGAGATAGAACTCGCATTTGCGGGCCGCGACCGGCGGGCACTCCGGATCGTCCACCTGGCAGGATCGGGCCATGCGCGTCGCGACCATCCACGGACCGGGAGACATCCGGCTCGAAGACCGTCCGCGGCCGGTCCTGGCCGCGCCGACGGACGCGATCGTCCGGGTGACGGCGAGCTGCATCTGCGGGTCCGATCTGTGGCCCTATCGCGGGGAGAACCGGATCACCCCCGGCGACCCCATCGGCCACGAGGTCATCGGCATCGTGGAGGAGGTCGGCGGCGAGGTCCGCTCGTTCTCACCCGGCGACTTCGTGATCGTGCCGTTCTTCCACTGCGACAACACCTGCGCCCATTGCCGCAACGGCGCCCACTCGGCCTGCGTCAACGGCTCGGGCACCATCGGCGGCCAGGCCGAGCACGTCCTGGTCAACCAGGCCGAGGGGAGCCTGGTGGCCACTCCCGGGATCCCGGACGACAGCCTGCTCCCGTCGCTCCTGGCCCTGTCCGACGTCTTCCCGACCGGCTGGCACTGTGCGGTCTCCGCGCGCGTCTCGCCGGGCGACACCGTGGTCGTCGTCGGCGACGGCGCGGTGGGGCTGTGCGGAGTGCTGGCCGCGGCACAGCTGGGCGCCGAGCGGGTGATCGCGATGTCGCGGCACGAGCCCCGGCAGGAGATCGCCCGGCGCTTCGGGGCGACCCACGTCATCGCCGAGCGCGGGCGCGAGGGCGCGGCCGCGGTCAAGGAGATCACCTCCGGGGTCGGCGCCGACGCCGTCCTGGAGTGCGTCGGCACGGACGACTCCATGGGGACGGCGTTCGCCGTGGCACGCCCCGGATCGACGGTCGGCTTCGTCGGCGTGCCACACGGCGTGACGCTGCCCGTTCTCCGCATGTTCGCCAAGAACGTCGGCCTGGCGGGCGGCATCGCGCCGGTCCGGCGCTACCTTCCGGACCTGCTCGACCGGGTGCTCTCCGGCGCCGTCGAGCCGGGCCTGGTCTTCGACGCGACCCTGCCGTTGGACGAGGTCGCGGAGGGCTACCGCCGGATGGACCAGCGCGAGTCGATCAAGGTGATGCTGCGGCCATGAGCGAGCGACCGCGGAGTCTGCAGGAGCGCTACTTCCCGGACATGGCCTGCTTCGGCTGCGGCCCGGTCAACGAGCGCGGGCTGCGGCTGAAGAGCCACATCCTGGACGACGCCATCGTCGCGGAGTTCCTGCCCTGGCCCGAGCACGACAACGGCCTGGGCTACCTCAACGGCGGGATCATCGCCACGCTGCTGGACTGTCACAGCGCGGCGGCGGTCACGCACACGGCGTACCAGCGCGGCTGGCCGGCGTTGCCCGGCGCCGCCCTGCCGTACGTCACCGGGGGACTGGACGTGCGCTTCCTGCGGCCGGCTCCCTTGCGCGAGACGGTCGGCCTGGTCGCCGAGGTGGTCAGCGTGAGCGAGCCGGCGATCGTCGCGCACGTACGGCTGGAGTGGGACGGCAAGCCCCGGGCCGAGGCCACCGCCGTCTGGAAGCGCTGGCGCCCGCGCTAGGAGATCCGCCGCTGGGACCTCGGCGCGGATGGGTCGTGCCCGCACACTCGAACCCGTTCCAGTCCGTGTCATCCGCGAGCCGTGCGGGGTACGGTCGAGGGCATGGCCCCCCACACAACGGATCTCGCCCAGCTCGCCGACCGCCTGCTCGCCCTGCACCGCCCAGGCGACCCGGTGGTGCTGCCGACGGTCTGGGACGCCTGGTCGGCCAAGGTCGCGGCCGAGGCGGGGTTCGCCGGACTCACGGTCGGCAGCCACCCGGTGGCGGACTCGATCGGCCGGGCCGACGGGGAGGGGATGACCTTCGCGGAGGTGACCGCCCGAGTCGCCCAGATCACCGCCGCTGTCGATCTGCCGGTGTCGGTCGACATCGAGGCCGGCTACGGGCTCAACGCGGCCACGCTGGTGGGCGGCCTGCTGGGCGCGGGCGCGGTCGGCCTCAACATCGAGGACACCGTGCACTCCGAGGGCGGCCGGATGCGCTCGCCGCACGAGCACGCCGAGGTCGTCGCGGCACTGCGTCAGGCCGCCGACGCCGCCGGCGTCCACGTGGTGCTCAACGCCCGGACCGACGTCTTCAAGAACCAGGTCGGTGAGCCGGAGGGGCGGGTCGACGATGCCATCCACCGTCTCGATCTCTGCGCCGACGTGGGGGCCGACGCCCTCTACCCGGTGGGCTTCCACGACGAGCGGACGCTGAGCCTGCTGACCGAGGCGCTGCCGCGGCCGGTCAACGCCATCGCCCGGCCCGACGTGGACGACCTGTCGATGTACCAGCGCGCCGGCGCGGGTCGGATCAGCTTCGGGCCGACCTGGCAGATGGCGCTGGCCAAGACCTCCGCGGAGTGGCTGGCCCGCTGGCACTGACGGGCGCTGCGACACTGCTGCCATGCGCGCTGTCACCTGCACCCGAACTGTCCTCGACATCACCGAGCTGCCGGACCCGGTCCCGGCCAGGGGAGAGCTCGTCCTCGACGTCACGCGGTGCGGCATCTGCGGCTCCGACCTGCATTCGCGGATGCACTCCGACGCCTTGGCGGACGTCGCCGCGGAGATCGGCTACGACGGCCTGATGCGGGCCGAGCAGAGCGTCGTCATGGGGCACGAGTTCTCCGGCGTCGTGGCCGATCGCGGTCCGGGCACCCGGACGCCGATCGGCACGTCGGTGGTCTCCTTCCCGTTGGTGCGCCGGGGGAGAGAGGTGCACACCACCGGCCTCTCGGCGCTGGCGCCTGGTGGGTACGCCGAGAAGGTGCTCGTCGAGGACTCGCTGACCCTGGCGATCCCCAACGGGCTGGCGCCCGACCTGGCGGCGCTCACCGAGCCGATGGCGGTCGGCCTGCACGCCGTCCGCCGTGGTGAGGTCGGCAAGCGCGACGTGGCGATCGTCATCGGCTGCGGTCCAGTCGGCCTCGCGGTGATCTCGATGCTCAAGGCCCAGGGCGTGCGCACCGTCATCGCCAGCGACTTCTCCGCGGGTCGCCGGTCGCTCGCGAGCGCCTGCGGCGCCGATGTCGTCGTGGACCCGGCGGTCGAGTCGCCGTACTCGGCGGCATCCGGGAAGAGGCACGGCCATCTGGAGACGGCAGGGGAGGTGTTCGGGCTCGCCGTAGGGAGCATGGAGAAGCTGCGCCGGCTGCCGGTGCCGTGGCACCACGTGTACCGCGCGGCGGAGCGGCTCGGCGCGGCCGACATCAAGCGACCGGTGGTCTTCGAGTGCGTCGGCGTGCCCGGGGTGCTCGAGGAGATCCTGACCAGCGCCCCGATCCATACCCGGGTCGTGGTCGTCGGCGTGTGCATGGAGCCGGACCGGATCCGTCCGTCGATGGCCATCAACAAGGAGATCGAGCTGCGCTTCGTGCTCGGCTACACGCCGCTGGAGTTCCGCGACGCGCTGCATCTGCTCGCCGACGGCAAGGTCGACCCGCGCCCGCTGGTCACCGGCGTCGTCGGCCTGGGCGGGGTGGCGGCCGCCTTCGACGCCCTGGCCGACCCGGAGGTGCACGCCAAGATCCTGATCGACCCCACCAGCACCACGACCGGCATCGAGCAGCCGGTCGCGCTTGGCTAGCTGACATCACAGCTAGCCGAGCAACCCGTCCATCTGGCCCACGGCGAGGGAGAGCCCCTCGCTCATGCCATCTGGTCCAGCCGCTCCATCTCCTCGCGGCTGTCGAAGACCGGAGCCTGATCAGGATCGGAGAAGCGGGGCCTGCCAGGGCGCCGTTAGCCTGGCGCCCATGACGTCTTCCGCCGCGCCCCATCCCGCCGACAGCCACGACCTCATCCGGGTGCACGGTGCCCGGGTCAACAATCTCCAGGACGTCAGCGTCGAGATCCCGAAGCGGCGGCTGACCGCCTTCACCGGGGTGTCCGGCTCGGGCAAGAGCTCGCTGGTCTTCGGCACCATCGCCGCCGAGTCGCAGCGGCTGATCAACGAGACCTACAGCGCCTTCGTACAGGGGTTCATGCCGACGATGGCACGGCCCGACGTCGACCTGCTCGACGGGATCACCACGGCGATCCTGGTGGACCAGGAGCGGATGGGCGCCAACCCACGCTCCACGGTCGGCACCGCGACGGACGCCAACGCGATGCTGCGCATCCTCTTC
>CAZTHV010000239.1:1148-5482 GCA_964613165.1 uncultured Marmoricola sp. | reverse complement strand
TCTCGTGGTGCTTGCCGGTCATCTCCAGTGAGTGCGCCGGGATGAAGGCGTGGTGCATCTCCTCCAGCACGGGTCCCTCGTCGTCGTACGGGCCGACGTGGAGCGTCTGCACGCTGAGCCCCTCGTCGTAGGTCTCCAGGCGGAGGGCGTCGAGCGACGGGGCATCGCCCTTGCGCCGCACGGTCTCGCGGGCGGCCTCGAGGTGCTCGCCGGCGATCCAGTCCGGGGTCATGATCATCAGCGTCCAGTCCCAGCTCGCCTTGTCGCGCGCGGTCGTGAAGGCGGCCATGTCCTCGGCCCACCAGAGTGCCTCCAGCGGCATCACGGTGTAGTCGCGGCCGAGCTCGCGCGCGCTGAGGAACTTGAGCTGGTACGCGACGGGGTAGATCGTCCGGAGAGCGTCGCGGTACGCCGCGGAGGCGTTGGGGTCGCCGTGTCCGTCGATCATCAGGAACCGCATCGCCGGGACCGTCACGAGCGCGAACACTCCGCGGCGCGCGGTGTAGCTCTCGATCTGCCTCTTGAAGTCGATCTTCACGGTGAGGTGCCCCTCGTCTCGGTGCCGATCCCCATTCTCTCGCGGCGATCCTGCGGGACGACGCGAGAGCCCAGGCTGCACCCTCGTCCTCCTGCACCGATGACGGCTCGGATCGATCGCGTCACTGGCTGGTCAACGGCGTGCCCAGGACCAGGTCGAAGTCCCGGGCCTCCTCCCAGACGGTGAGGGTGCGAGCGCCCAATGCCTCCTCCGAGGAGAGGGCGGTGAGCACATAGCGGCCGTTGTCCGGTCGTGGCACCCGATAGCGGCCCTCGTGATCGGTACGGGTCGACGCGATCAGCTCGCCCGAGTGGCGGGTGAGGACGATCAGGGAGTCGACGTACGGCTCGCCGTTGACGTCACGGATCACACCGCTGAGGGTGAGCCGGTCACGCAGGACGATCGGCGGGAGCGGCGCGTCGCTGTCCAGGGTCATCACCCGGGACCGGGGGCGCCAGCCGTCGGCGGCGGTCACGACGAGATAGTCCGCGCGCTGCGGGACCGCCGCGGTGAACCGGCCCTCGGCGTCGGCCTGCCCCCAGTCCACCGCCTGGCCGTCCGGCGTCAGCACGGTCACGACGGCGCTCCGGATGGGCTTGCCCTTGCTGGTCACGACCTGGCCCCGCACGATGCGGGCCCGGACGGTGTTCTCGGCGCCGGAGCGGTCCGCCTCCTCGGCGTACTCGCGCATCCGCAGCATCGGCAGGCCGAGCAGTGTCGTGCAGAGAGCGGTGGCCGCGGCCAGCCAGAGGACGAGCATGAGCGCGTCGAAGGTGGCGACGGTCAACCCGCCGATGGTCACGGCCGAGGCCGTCGTGATGGCGGCCGTCACCGCGCTCACCGTCGAGGTGCCCAGCGATCGGAGCAGGACGTTGAGGCCGTTGGCCGACGCGGTCTCCGTCACTGGCACGGCGCGCATGATCAGGATCGGCAGGGTGCCGTACACCATCGCGGTGCCGACGCCGACCAGGACCGACCCGGTGACGATCTGCGCCAGATCGGCGCTGTAGAAGGTCCGCCAGACGTAGGAGACGGTCATCAGCGCGGCACCGCTGATCAGCGCGGTCTGGGGGCCGAAACGGCGGGTCACCCAGGCCGACACCGGGGCCACCAGGCCGAACGCGACGGCGTTGGGCACCATGCACAGTCCGGCCGGGAGAATGCCGAGGCCCAGCCCGTAGCCGGTCTCCACCGGCATCTGCAGCAGCTGGATGGTGACCAGCATGTTGGCGAACATCGAGAACCCGACGAACACCGAGGCGACGTTGACCAGGACGACGGCCTTCCGGGCCGCGACCCGGATGTCGACGAGTGGACGCGGCGTGCGCAGCTGCAGCGGAACCCAGAGACCCAGGATGGCCAGTCCGGCGACCATGAGGACCACCGTCACCGGGGAGGCCCAGCCCCACTGGCCGCCCTTGGAGAGCGCGAGCAGGACGGCGGTCAGCGCCCCCGACAGCAGTACGGTGCCGCGCAGGTCGAACGAGCCGCTGGTGCGGACCGGTGACTCGGGCACGTACGCCACGACGCCCGCGATCAGGACCGCGCCCACCAGCCCGGTCAACCAGAAGAACGCGTGCCAGTCCATGTGCTCGGCGATGAGCCCGGAGAGGGGTAGGCCGACCCCGGCGCCGATCGCGAGGGTGGCGCTCATCAGGGCGACGCCGAGCGGAACCTGGTCGCGGGGCAGCTCGTCGCGCATGATCGCGATGGCGACGGGAACCAGCGCCACGCCCACGCCCTGGAGGGCACGGGCGCCGATCAGGAGGGGGAGTGCCTCGCTCAGAGCGCCCAGCAGCGACCCGAGGACGGCGACCGCCAGGGACGCGATCATCATCCGTCGCTTGCCGTACATGTCGGCCAGGCGCGAGACGGTGGGGGTCGCGATCGCTCCGCTCAGCAGGGTGGCGGTGACCAGCCATGAGGCGGTGTCGGCGGAGGTGTCCAGCAGCCGGGGAAGGTCGGGCAGGAGGGGCAGGAGGAGAGTCTGCTGGAGAGACACCACGATGCCGCAGCACGACAGCATGGCGACGACCAGCGCCGGCCGCGGTCGGCGTCGTGGTTCAGCCTCGGGGGGCGGGGCGGAGGCCGCGGCGGTCATGCTGATGAATCCTTTGAAGGTGTGCGGAGCCGGCGTGGGTGATGCCGGGCGTGGATCGACGCCGGCGTGGCCGCCCGTGGAGCCGATGGTAGTTGGCTTGGCTGCCGGATCGTCCCTCATGCCACCATGAGGTCGCGCGGGTCGGCTCGGGCGACCTGTCCGGGCGAGGTCATCTGACCGATTTCAGTCAAGGGGGCGAGTCCGTGGACGTGCGTTCGGAGCTGGTGGCGCGGATCGAACGGGCGGCGGCAGCCGGCCTGATCTCGCAGGTGGACCGGGGCATCAGGATCGCCAACGTGCGCAACGCCGGAAGCGACGCCGAGCTGGACCTGATCCGGCGCGATCTCGACCGACTGGAGGCGGCGGCCTCGCCGTCGCTCATGGCGCAGATCGCCGCAGCGACCACCGGCGAATCGGCCGCGAGTCCCATGTCCGGCCCGAGCAGCTCGATCTCGGTGCCGCCGGGAGCCGGGGGGCTCGGGTGGCTCGCCGGCCGTTCGACCGCAGGCTCCCCTCGCCCCCGGTGGCTGCTGTCGGCACTCCTGCTGGGGGCGATCTTCGTGATCGGGGTGACGATCACCTGGGCCTACCGTTCGATGCGCGCGGTGATGGACGTCGGTGGCGCCTGTGCCGACGGCGGGCCGTATGTCAGCGCCCAGCCCTGCCCGGACGGCGCCTGGATGATCGGCGTCGCCGTCCCGGTGCTGATCGTCGCCGCGCTGGTCGGGTCCGTGCTCGCCGTGACCGTGCACGCGCCTTCGCCGCTGTTGGTGATGTGGATGGCGCTCTTCGGGAGCCTTGGCTGGAACTTCATCGACTACGGGCGCCACTATGACTCCAACGTGGGCCTTCTCGTCTGCGGGATCATGTTCTGGCTGATGGCCTTGCCGGCCGTGCTGTTGCTGGTGCTCTCGGGCGTGCTGAAGGCACATCTGCGTGCCACCGGCCGAGCCCGAGGTCTCGCACTGACCCGCACCTGGGCCTGGCTGGCGGCGTACGCCGTGGTGGGTGGTCTCGCCGTGCGGGTCGGCTCGGACTGGTGGAGTCGGCTGGTCTGAGTCGCGGGGATCCCGATGGGACCGCGAAGACTCAGCCCTGGGCGCCCTTCCGTGCTCGGGCGGCGTGCTTGGCCCGTTCGTGGGCGCCGAGCAGCACCCGAGGACCGAGAACCCCCAAGGACACCGGCATCATCCGGCGCTTGCCGTACATGTCGGCCAGGCGTGAGATGACCGGCGTGGCGACCGCTCCGCTCAGCAGCGTCGCGGTCACCAGCCACGAGGCGCCGTCGGTGGTCCACCCTGGTGAGTGACTCGCGAGTACGACGACTCCACCGGCGCTTGTCTCGCCTGGTGTTCCCGACCTGGTGTTCTCAGGCCCGATGCTTCTCGGTCGGGCCCCGGTCGCCGCCCGCGGGGAGGCCTCTGGCGAGAAGGATCTCCTGGTCGGTGGTCAAGACGACCTGCTTCCCGGCACGGCGAGCGTTGCCCCGGGTGGCGGAGACAACGGCCGACGCCCCAGTCGGAAGGGACTGGGGCGCCGGCCGAGGCGCCGGGCGACCCTCAGGGCTTGCCGTTGCTCTTGATCTTGGCCGTGACCTTGCCGTTCGGCTTGACCTTGACCACGACCTTGACCGGGGTCGTGTCGACAGTGCCGGTGGTGTCGACGGCGCGGAGCCGGATGACCGTCTTGCCCTTG
>CAZTHV010000239.1:0-1138 GCA_964613165.1 uncultured Marmoricola sp. | reverse complement strand
ACGACCTTGACCGGGGTCGTGTCGACCGCGCCGGTCTTGGCGTTGACGGCCCGGATCTGGACGACCGTCTTGCCCTTGGCGAGCTTCTTGGCGACGAGCTTGGTCGGCTTCTTGGTCCAGGTCTTGACCTTGGCGCCCTTGGACTTGAGCGTGTACTCGAAGGTGGCTCGTGGGTCGTTGGACGTGAACGTGATGACGGCCTTGCGCTTCTTGGCGGTCTTGATCTTGGTCACCACCGTGTCGGGAGCCTTGGCGCTGGACTGCTCCTTGGTGGTGAGCTCGATCGTGAAGCCCTCGTTGATCCGGCCGCCGAAGCCGGGACGGTCGCTGCGGTAGAACAGCTTCCAGGTGCCGTTGGCGACAGCGCCGTTGAACGAGGCGAGCGTGGTGGTGGCGTCCGCCGGCTCACCGCTGTCGCCGCTGTCGACGTTCGTCGGCTTGTACGGAGCGGGGCCTCCCCGAGGGTCCAGGAAGCTCCTGGTCGCGGCGTCGGCGAACTGCCAGGTGTTGCCACCGACCTGACCGGACCCGCCGATGTCGGAGATGAGCCACACCTTCGTGCCGCTCGGCGACTCCAGGTAGATGTCGAGGTCGGCGATGCCGCTGCCGCTGGTCCGCTGAGACCGGCGGTCAGGCCGGCGGCGAGAACGAGTACGAACGGGCGACGCATGGCACGCCCTTTCATCGGAACATAAAGCCGCCATCCTGCCGGATCTCAGGGATAGGCCTGACGGGGGGTGATCGGGATCACGGGTCGAGGACGACGACCACTCACCCCGCCGCGCGCAGGCCGCCGTGAGAGTCGCCGCCACCCCAGCCCACCGTCAGCACTCACCCCCGCCGCGCGCGGGCCGCCGCCTTGGCACGGTCGTGCTTGTCCAGTTCGACCTTGCGGATCCGCACCGTGTCAGGGGTGACCTCGACGCACTCGTCGTCGCGGCAGAACTCCAGGCACTGTTCGAGGCTGAGCCTCTTCGGTGGGATCAGCTTCTCGAAGTTGTCGGAGGTGGAGGAGCGGACGTTGGTCTGCTGCTTCTCCTTGGTGATGTTGACGTCCATGTCGTCGGCGCGGGAGTTCTCGCCGACGATCATCCCCTCGTAGACCTCGGTGCCCGGGTCGACGAACATCGTGCCCCGC
>CAZTHV010000238.1:0-5489 GCA_964613165.1 uncultured Marmoricola sp. | reverse complement strand
GCAGCACGCCGCCTTAGCTCAGTCGGTAGAGCGATTCACTCGTAATGAATAGGTCGTCGGTTCGATTCCGACAGGCGGCTCCGAAAAGGGCCTCTGACCAGCGGGAACGCTGCTAGGAGGCTCTTCTGTTTCCCGGGATGACACGATTGGCTAGTTGCATGGCTGATGCCTCACGGGAATCTGATGACTATGAGGATCGCTCAATGGTCAGGCTTACCGACCACCGACGGCGGCAGTTCCAGGTCGGGAACCAGCTCGCGGATCAGGTCGCGGACTCGGGTGTCGATGTCGGCGATGATGCGGCGGACGGTGGGGTCGTCCTGGCCCCTAGGGTCGTCGAGGGGCCAGTCGCGGTAGTGGGCTCCGGGGACGTAGGGACAGTTCTCGCCGCAACCTTGGGTGATGACCAGGTCGCTGGCGGTGATCACCGCGGCGGTGAGCAGCGTTGGCCGCTCTGCTGAGGTGTCCAAGCCGAGTGACTCCAGCACACGGGCGACTTCGGGGTGGATGTGTTCGCCTGGTTCGGTGCCTGCGGACAAGGCGACGACACGTCCTTGTGAGTAGTGCTCGGCCAGCAGGCGTGAGGCCACGGATCGGCCACCGTTGGCGCGGCAGGCGAAGACGACCTGCGGGATCTTCCCCTCGATGACGACGGGCTGTCTCATGGTGCTCCTCGGGTGGAGGTGACGGTGAAGAAGCGGCGGGTCCACAGGCTGACGTAGACGAGCCCGACCAGGATGGGCACTTCGATGAGGGGGCCGACGACTCCGGCGAGTGCCTGGCCCGAGGTGACGCCGAAAACGGCGATGGTGACGGCGATGGCGAGTTCGAAGTTGTTGCCTGCTGCGGTGAAGGCGACGCTGGTGGCGCGCTGGTAGGTAAGGCCGACGCGGTGGGCCAGGAGCATGGATCCGGCCCACATGAGGGCGAAGTAGACGAGCAGCGGGACGGCGATCCGTGCGACGTCGAGGGGTTGGTTCGTGATCGACTCGCCCTGGAGGGCGAACAGGATCACGATGGTGAACAGCAGCCCGTACAGCGCCCAGGGCCCGATCTTGGGCAGGAAGCGGTTCTCGTAGCTGTCACGTCCCACGGTGGCCTCACCGATGCGGCGGCTGAGGTAGCCAGCAGCCAGTGGGATGCCGAGGAAGATGAGAACGCTTGTGGCGATCTGCCACGGGGAGACGTCCAGCCCGGTGGTCGACAGGCCGAGCCATCCGGGGAGCAGGTCGAGGTAGAGCCAGCCGAGCAACGCGAAGGCGAGCACCTGGAAGACGGAGTTGAGCGCGACAAGGACCGTTGCCGCTTCACGGTCGCCGCAGGCGAGGTCGTTCCAGATGATCACCATCGCGATGCAGCGCGCCAACCCGACCACGATCAGTCCGGTGCGGTACTCCGGCAGATCCGGCAGGAACACCCAGGCGAGCGTGAACATCACCGCCGGCCCGACCACCCAGTTCAACACCAGCGACAGGAGCATGGTGCGCTTGTCGCGGACGACGTGTCCGACCTCGTCGTAGCGAACCTTGGCCAGGACCGGGTACATCATCACCAGCAGCCCGAGGGCGATCGGCAGGGACACCGATCCGACGGTGACCGTGTCGAGAACGTCGGCGATGCCGGGGATCCCGCGTCCGAGCAGCAAGCCCGCGGCCATCGCCAGGCCGATCCAGACCGCCAGGTATCTGTCGAGGGTGGAGAGGCGACCGGTGACGGGCGCGGGGGTGACGGTCGCGCTCATGCGGGGGGCTTGGTCGCGCGGATGATGGCACCGTGCATGCCGGGCACGGCTTCGTGGGTGAACTCGACCTCGGCGTTCGTGAAGCCTGCCTCGGCCAGGCCGGTGAGGTACTCCGTACGGGAGAGTGCGCCTGCGATGCAGCCGACGTAAGAGCCCCGGTCGGCCCGGTCGGCCGGGCTGAGGTGGTCCTCGGCGACCACGTCCGAGATCCCGATCCGACCGCCGGGGACCAAGACGCGGAACATCTCGGCAAGCACCTTCGGCTTGTCGACCGACAGGTTGATCACGCAGTTGGAGATCACGACATCCACCGCAGCCTCAGGCAATGGCACGTCCTCGATGGCTCCCCGGAGGAACTCCACGTTGGTTGCTCCGGCGGTGGCAGCGTTGCTGCGTGCCAAGTCGAGCATCTCGTCGGTCATGTCGACCCCGTAGGCGAAGCCCGTCTCGCCGACTCGGCGCGCGGAGAGGAGTACGTCAATGCCACCGCCGGATCCCAGGTCGAGGACACGCTCCCCGAGTTGAAGTGCCGCGACGGCGGCCGGGTTGCCGCAGCCCAGGCTGGCCGCAACGGCCCGGGCCGGGAGCTCGCTCTGTTCGTCGGTGCTGTAGAGGACTGCGCCGAAGGACTCGTCGATCTCGACGTTGCCCGCGCAGCACGAAGAGGTGCTGCGGTCGTCCTCGATCTTCTGCAAGGCGTCGTTGAGCTCCGCGTCGGTCGTGCCGCTGGTCACGGTGTTGGCGGCTTCGGCGTACCGGGCTCGTACCTCTTCGCGCACATCGTTGATGTTCGACATGGTGGCGCTCCTCTCGCATAGGCAAGCGTCGATGTATCGATCGTTCTCGATACATCGACGCTTGTCAATGGGAGAGGTACGATGGGCTCATGCCTCAGTCCCTGCCGCTCCTCGGCGCTGCGGAGGCGTGCTGCTCGTCTGTCACCGGTGGAGCACTCGACGTGGCGGATGCTGAGCGGTTGGCGCGGATGCTCAAGGCGCTGGGTGACCCTACTCGTCTCCGTCTCCTGTCCATGATCGCCGCGCATCCGGAGCGAGAGGCCTGCATCTGCGACCTGGTCGAGCCGGTCGGGCTGTCGCAACCGACTGTGTCCCATCACATGAAGCAGCTGGTCGACGCAGGAATCGTCGTACGTGAGCAACGCGGACGTTGGGCCTTCTACCGCCTCGTCGAGGAGACACTGGCTGCGCTGAGCGGGGCCTTGCGCCCATAGTGTCCGCCAGGCTCTTGCCGGTGACCCGTCGAGGAGCTCCCTCAGGCTCGGCCGATCCGCTCCTCGTAGCTGTCCAGCAGCGCCTCCACTCGGCGATAGGCCGCGGAGCCGTAGGCGCCGATGCTGCGCTCGGAGGCGAGTGCGTCGCGCATGGCGTCGAGGTAGCGGCGTTGCAGGATCAGGGACTGCTCGAGGGTGTCGGGGCGGGTGTGGTCGACCTGTCGGATTCCGGTGAGGATCCGGGGGAGGATCTGCTCCTTCAGGGTGGTTGTCAGCTGCGGGTCGACCGGCTCACCGTCGATCGTCTGCTCCTCCAGCGGTCCGAGCGCATCGATCGCGGACTCGCCGACCTGTCGCAGCAGCGCCTGGAAGGTGTCGTGCTTCTCGGCGGTGGTCTCCGACCGGAACCGCATCCGGGCGATCAGGCCCGGCAGGGTGAGCCCGAAGAGCACCAGCGTGATGAGGGCGACGAAGAAGGCGGCGAGGACGACGGTCGCGCGGTGCGCCGTACCGACCGGGATGGTCTGGGCGGCCGCGACGGTGACCACCCCGCGCATGCCTGCCCACGCCAGCACCAGGGTGCCGCGAGCGGTGATCGGCTCGCGCTCCTCGAACTCGACGTCCGCCTTGCCTCGCGCCAGCCGGCGCTGGGCCCACGCCAGGCGGGACTCCTCGCGCTCGTCGGCGGGCGTCATGGCGCCGAGCTTCTCCTCGAACTGGTCGAGCCGTGCCCGCTGCTGCTCGCTCCGGTCGCCGATGCCCAGCAGTCGAGTGAGCGCGGGCCAGGCGAACCCGAGGAAGCGCAGCGCGACCAGCAGGACGACGATGATCGTGACGAGGCCCACCATCTCCCCGAGGGTGGTCTCGACGCGCGCCGCGTCGACGAGCTCCGGCAGCTCGTAGCCCATCGCCAGGAAGACACCGCTCTCCAGGATGAAGCTGATCGTCGTCCAGGTGGTCGCCTGGGTCTGCCGGTCTCGGGCGCTGAACCGGCGGCTGCCCTGGGCTCCGGTCACCAGGCCGGCCAGGACCACGGCGAGTACGCCGGAGGTGTGCGCCTGCTCGGCCGGGAAGTAGGCCAGGAAGGGGACCGCGAACGAGATCGTGGTGTTGAGCACCGGATCGTCCAGGCGCTCGCGCAGTCGCACCGTGAGGAGGCCGACGAGGACGCCGATGGCCACCGCCCCGGCCACGGCCCAGGCGAAGTCGAGGACCGTGTGTCCCAGCGAGAAGCTGCCGGTGGCCGCGATCGCGGCCACCGCCGTGCGCAGGACGACCAGCGCCGAGGCGTCGTTGACCAGGCTCTCGCCCTCCAGGACCGCCATCAGCCGTGGCGGCAGTCCCACCCGGCGGCCGATCGCGGTCGCCGCGACCGCGTCGGTCGGGCTCACCACCGCGCCGAGGGCGACGGCCAGCGCGAACGAGATGCTCGGGAAGATCCAGTGGACGACCGCGCCGATCACCAGCGCGGAGACGATCACCATGACCACCGAGAGCCAGGTGATCAGCGAGAGGTTGCGGCGTACGTCGATGACCGGCAGGTTGACCGCCGAGGAGTAGAGCAGCGCCGGCAGGATTCCGGCGAGGATCAGCTCCGGCTCGACATGAATCGTCGGCGTACCCGGCAGGTAGCTGGCGCCGATCCCGAGGGCGACGAGCAGCAGCGGCGCCGCTACACCGGTACGCCGCGCGAAGACGGAGGCCGCGATCATGATCGCCAGGGCCGCCGCGGCAATCAGCAGGAACTGGTGGTCCACTGCGCGCAGTCTAGGGGAGGGCGGTCCACGTGTTGCTGCGACGCGTCCTCACTGCGACGCGGCTGACCAGGAAAATTTTCTCGCAAAGTGTAGTCCAAAAAAATCTCCAACTGTAGTTCTATCTGTCGAGAAAATGTCGTCTCATGGTTCTCGAAGAGCAGCCGCCATGGAGCACCCACCTACGCTCCCGCGCCACCTTGCGGAACGCCTCCCGGACCCACCTCATCGACCCGTCGCTGGCAGCAGCCGCCGTCGCCGCCGGTCCCAACCGTCTCCTTGGGGACGTGAACTACCTCGGGCTCCTCTTCGAGTCGCTCGCAGTCAGGGACTGCCGCATCTACGCCACACCTCTCGACGCCACCGTCCACCACTACCGCGACAGCGACGCTCTCGAAGTCGACATCGTCGTCCAGGCCCGAGATGGCGGCTGGGGAGCGTTCGAGGTGAAGCTCGGCGGCGAACGGCTCATCGAGGAGGCCGCGGCCGGGCTCCTCAAGTTCGCCCAGAAGGTCGACACCGGCAAGGTCGGCGAACCTGCCGTGCTCGGCATCATCACCGCGAACGGCTACGGCTACACGCGACCGGACGGCGTCGTCATCGTCCCCATCGGTGCGCTGGGGCCGTAGCAGGCTGGACGCACTCGGCCCGCCGGGAACCCGGAGCCGTGCTCACCTCGGAGCGGTCCGAAGCGATCAGGCGTCGAGCCGGCGGAATGCCTGGGTGATCAGCACCAGCTCGCCGAGCTCGTCGGAGGCGTCGA
>CAZTHV010000237.1:0-5497 GCA_964613165.1 uncultured Marmoricola sp. | reverse complement strand
CAGCGCCTCGCGCAGGGACAGCTCGAGCACCTTCTTGGCGCGCGGGGTGAACGGGATGTGACCGCTGGGCGCCTGCTGGCCCTGACCGATGATCTCCTCGACCTGGGCGCGGACGCCCTCCAGCGAGATCCCCAGGCTCTCCAGAGCCTTGGCTGCGATGCCGTCGCCCTCGTGGATCAGGCCGAGCAGGATGTGCTCGGTGCCGATGTAGTTGTGCGAGAGCATGCGGGCCTCTTCCTGGGCCAACACGACGACGCGTCGGGCTCGGTCGGTGAACCGCTCGAACATGGGCTACTCCTTTTGAGACTCCGCGGGCCGTGACGCACGATCCGCACGCCCTGTCCAACCCTGATCCCACCCTACGTGTTCCGCCCGAACCGCGCCTTCGCTGTCAGCGAACAGGCCCGCACCGTCGAGCGCCGCTCAGAATCGGCCGGTGTACGGGACGGCGTACCAGACGGTGCGGTGCGTCCAGTTGTGCGAGCCCAGGCGCTTGCCCGAGCAGACGGTGATGCTCAGCCGCGGCTCGCCCCAGGCGCCGACGATCTTCTTCAGCGGGGCCTTGCGGCGCGGGTACGTCGCCCGCTTGACGATCCGGTAGCACGCCGCCCGGGACTTGCCCTGCAGCCACACGATGCTGCCCTTGCGCAGCTTGCGCAGCATGACGTTGCCCAACGCCGAGCCGTTCGGCCACGTGTGCGCGTTGAGCGGCACGGCGCCGGCGCGCGCGCCCGGCTTGCGGCTGGGGTACCACCCCACGGTCCATTTGCCGGACGAGCTCAGCGGCGGCGTGCCCATCTCTCCGGAGCGGGTCCGCCCGACCTTGGTCACCCGGAACCAGCCGCCCAGGCCGGAGATCGCGACGCGCTTGGGCTTGAACTCGTGTGTGGCCGCGGGGCACTTCCCGGCCTTGCGTGCGGGCGCCGCCGCGACGGTCGCGGCGCTCTCCACGGCCTGGGCGGCCTCGGCCGGCCCGGGCGCGGTCACCACGGCCGCCAGGGTGACCACGAGCATGGTCGCGATCAGCGCGCCACCGAGACGACGCATCACCACACCTCTCTGCCGACACCCCGGGCCGATGCCGACCCGTCAGTCTAGGCTCCACGGCCGCTCGGGCGCCTGGCTGGACCAGACCGTCGGCCAGCGGCGTCACCGGGGCCGGAATCGGCGATCGCGCGTCCCCCCACCACACCGGCGGGAGGACGCGCGATCGATCAGGTCGCTCAGTGAGCGGCTTGGTAGGCCTCGCGCACCTCGGCGGAGACCCGGCCGCGGTCGGGCACCTTGTAGCCGTTGTCCCGAGCCCAGGCCCGGATCTCGGCGGGCGTGGGACCGCTGCTGGTGCCGCGGGCGGCGCGACGCCGGCCGGAGGAGACTCGGCGGGCGTGCCCGACGTACGGGGCCAGCGCGTCGCGGAGCTTCCCGGCGTTCTTGGAGTTGAGGTCGATCTCGTAGTCGCGGCCGTCGAGACCGAAGTTCACCGTCTCCTTAGCCTCGCTGCCGTCGATGTCGTCGACCAGGACTATGTTGACTTTCTGTGCCATTGGCGAATCCGTTCCGAGTCGTATTCAGTGGATATCGGAAATCATAGCCACACCGGCGGCTATTCGGGACGCAGGAGGGGGAAAAGAATCGTCTCGCGAATCCCGGCGCCGGTGAGCAGCATGATCAGGCGGTCGATTCCCATGCCCATTCCGCCCGCCGGAGGCATGCCGTATTCCATCGCCTTGAGGAAGACCTCGTCGAGCTCCATCGCCTCGGGATCGCCGGCCGCCGCGCGCATTGACTGTGCCTCCAGCCGCGTCCGCTGAACCACAGGGTCGTTCAGCTCGGTGTAGGCCGGCGCCAGCTCGACGCCGTTGATGATCAAGTCCCATGCCTCGTTGACGTCCGGCTTGGAGCGATGGGCCTTGGCCAGCGGCTTGACCGCGGCCGGATAGTCCATCACGAAAGTGGGCTGGATCAGGTCGTCCTCGCACAGCTGCTCGTAGAGCTCGACCAGGATCTCCGCCGCGCCCAATTCCGGTTTGAGCTCCACTTCAGACCGGGCCGCATGCGCGCGCAGCGTCTCAGCCGAAGTGTCCGCGGTGACCTCCTCGCCCAAGGCCTCGGAGACCAGGTCGTGGATCGCCGCCCGGCGCCATTCCGCCTCCAGGTCGATCTCGCTGCCGTCCCGGCCGGGTACGACGGTCCGCCCGACGGCCCGGGCCGCGTCGAGCACCAGCGCCCGGGTGAGCTCCATCATGGTGAACTGGTCGCCGTAGGCCTGATAGGCCTCCAGCATCGAGAATTCGGCGGCATGGGTGGAGTCCAGGCCCTCGTTGCGGAAGGTCCGGCCGATCTCGTAGACCTGGTCGACGCCGCCGATCATCGCGCGCTTGAGGTCCAGCTCCAGCGCGATCCGCAGCAGCATCGGCTGGTCCAGCGCGTTGAGGTGGGTCCGGAACGGCCGGGCGGCCGCACCGCCGTTGGTCAGCTGCAGGATCGGCGTCTCGACCTCGGTGTAGCCGCGCTGGTGCAGCGTCTCGCGGAGGCTGCGCAGCACGGTGGCCTTGGTGCGGACCATGTCGCGCGGCTCGGACCGCAGCATCATGTCGACGTAGCGCAGCCGGATCCGCGCCTCGTCGGAGAGCGGCCTGTGCTCGTTGGGCAGCGGGTGCAGCGTCTTGGCGGCCATCGTCCAGGCAGTGGCCTGCACCGACAGCTCGCCACGACGGCTGGTGATCACCTCGCCGGTGACCGAGATCAGGTCGCCGAGATCGACATCGGCCTTGAACGCCGCCAGGCCCTCCTCGCCGAGGTCGGCCAGGGAGAGCATCGCCTGGATCTCGGCGCCGTCACCGGCGCGCAGCCGGGCGAAGCAGAGCTTGCCGGTGTTGCGCAGGAACATCACCCGGCCGGCGACCGAGACCACGTCGCCGGTGTGGGTGTCCGGACCGAGCGCCTCGGCGTCGTACGCCGCGACGACCTGGTCGATGGCGTGCGTGCGCGGGACGGCCACCGGGTAGGGATCGACTCCCTTGTCCAACAGCCGCTGCCGCTTGGCCCGGCGTACCTGCTCCTGCTCGGAGTGGTCGTCCTGCGACTCTAGGGGCGGCTGCTGGGTCACGGGACGCAAGCCTACTGATTGCGTTCGAAGACCAGCTCCAGGCCCAGCAGGGTGAGCCACGGCTCGTGCGCGGTGAGGCTGGCGCACTCGTCCACGACCACGACCGCGAGGCCGCCGGTGGCGATCACGTCGACGTCACCGGGGTCGGCGCCGAGCTCGCCGATCATCCGGCCGACGATGCCGTCGACCTGGCTGGCGAAGCCGTAGAGCATGCCGGACTGCAGCGCCTCGACGGTGTTCTTCGCGATCACGGACCGCGGCCGCAGCAGCTCGACCTTGCGCAGCTGGGCGCCGCGTCGGCCGAGCGCCTCCAGGGAGATGTCGATCCCGGGCGAGATCGCCCCGCCGACGTACTCACCGCGCTCGCTCACCACGTCGAACGTCGTCGCGGTGCCGAAGTCGACGACGATGGCCGGTCCGCCGTACAGGGTCGCGGCTGCGAGGGCGTTCACGATTCGGTCGGCGCCGACCTCGCGCGGGTTGTCCATCAGGATCGGTACGCCGGTGCGCACGCCCGGCTCGACGACCACGGACGGGAGCGCCGCGTGGTGAGTCGCCAGCATCTCCCGCCACTCGTGCAGCACCGCGGGCACCGTCGAGCACACCACGATGCCGTCGAAGGAGGGGGCGCCGCTGCGATCGACCAGTCCGCCGAGCAGCACGAACCACTCGTCGGCGGTGCGCCGCTCGTCGGTCGCCACCCGCCAGTGCGCGGCCATCTCGCCGTCGCGCACCAGCCCGAGGGTGGTGTGCGAGTTGCCGATGTCCGCGCACAGCAGGGTCATCTCACATCCCTGCCGGGTCCGCCACGAGATCCATGCCCAGGTCGAAGACCTTGACCGAGTGGGTGAGCGCGCCGACGGAGATGAAGTCCACGCCCGTCGCGGCGACCTCTCGGGCGCGGTCGAAGGTGAGCCCGCCGGAGGCCTCCAGGGTCGCCCGGCCCGTGGGCCCCCGTGACCGGCTGAGCCGCACCGCCTCGGCCATCGTCTCCGGCGGCATGTTGTCCAACAGGATCTGCTCGCAGCCGGCGTCCAGCAGCTCGACGAGCTGCTCCAGCGTGGTCACCTCGACCTCGACCGGCACGTCCGGGTAACGGGCCCGCACGGCCTGGTACGCGGGCACGACACCACCGGCGGCGACGACGTGGTTGTCCTTGACCAGGGCCATGTCGGTCAGGCCCATCCGGTGGTTGACCCCACCACCGCAGCGCACGGCGTACTTCTGCAGGGCACGGTGGCCAGGCAGGGTCTTGCGGGTGTCCAGGACGCGAGCGCCCGTGCCGGACAGGGCGTCGACCCAGGCGGCCGTCGCGGTCGCGACGCCGGAGAGGTGGCAGGCGAAGTTCAGTGCGGTGCGCTCCGCGACGAGCAGGCCGGCGATCGGGCCGCTGACTCGCATGACCACGTCCCCCTTGCTCACCGGGGTCCCATCCGCCAGCCGGTCGGTCACCACGGCGTCCTCGCCCATCACCATGGCGAAGACCAGCTCGGCGATCCCCAGGCCGGCGACCACACCGGCCTCCCGAGCGCCGAACTCCGCTGTCCCGCGCACGCCGGGCGGGGTCGTCGCGTCGGTGGTGACGTCGACCTGGGGCCCGTCCGGGGGCAGGTCCTCCCCGAGCGCGTCGAGGATCTGGGCATGGATGCGGCGAGGATCGAGGCCGGCGGAGGCGAGCTCGGCGAACAGCCTCTCCGGCAGCTCCTCGTAGGGCCTGATGTCGTACGACGTCATGCGGCACCGCCGGTGGCGCCGTCGGTGGCCGGACTCGCCGCGAACCCGGCCCGGATCACGCCGTCGGCCAGCACCACGTCGAAGTGGCCGGCGAAGCGCCCGTCGTCGCGTTCGGGGAAGTCCTCGCGCCAGTGCGATCCGCGAGTCTCCTGGCGCAGCCGAGCGGCCTCGGCCATCGCGGTGCTGATCGTCACCAGGTTGGTGGTCTCCCAGGCCGCCGTGCCCTCGACTCCGTCCCGGCCGGCCAGGTCGCCCACGATCTTGCCCAGCGTCTTCAGCGCGATGTCGAGCCCGTCGGCGGAGCGCAGCACACCCGCCCGCTCGGTCATCGTGGCCTGCAGCAGGGCGCGCGCCTCGGCGTCGACGATCCCGGACACCCGGGCATCCGGGGCGGGGTCCGCATGCGGACGCAGCTCCTCGGGCAGGACCTCGGCGATGCGGCGGGAGAAGACCAGACCCTCCAGCAGCGAGTTGGAGGCCAGCCGGTTGGCGCCGTGCACACCGGAGCAGGCGACCTCGCCGGTGGCGTACAGGCCCGGGACGCCCGAGCGTCCCCACAGGTCGGTGACCACCCCGCCGGAGGCGTAGTGGCAGGCGGGCGCGACCGGGATCAGCTCGGTGACCGGGTCGACGCCGAGCGAGCGACAGGTGGCC
>CAZTHV010000236.1:0-5505 GCA_964613165.1 uncultured Marmoricola sp. | reverse complement strand
ACCGCTCGTTGGACACCTGGCCCGGTGGCATCCACGTCGAGCTGACCGGCGACGACGTGACCGAGTGCGTCGGCGGTGGCGAGGAGCTCGACGAGGCCGGCTTGGCCGACCGCTATGAGTCGGTCTGCGACCCGCGCCTCAATCGGGTGCAGTCCCTCGAGCTCGCCTTCCTCGTCGCGGAGATGCTGCGCAAGGCCTGAGCACCGTCCGCGGCGCCTGGTTGACGCGGTGTCGGTCGACGGCACGCGAAGCATGGGGAGCCCGCCTTCCCTCCCTGCCTTGCCTTGCACCACGTCGCCGTGCACCAGGTCGCCTTGCGCCGCGTCCGACCAGGCTCAGCGGCCTGCGAGGATGAGCGGATGATCGATCTCCGCTCCGACACGGTGACCCGCCCGACCGAGGCGATGCGGCGGGCGATGGCGGTCGCCGAGGTCGGCGACGACGTGTACGCCGAGGACCCGACCGTCCGCACGCTGGAGCAGCGGGTCGCCGGGCTGCTCGGCAAGGAGGCGGCCCTCTTCACTCCCACCGGCTCGATGGCCAACGTGCTGGCCGTCGCCTCGCTGGTCTCGCCGGGCGAGGAGGTGCTCTGCGAGGCGCGGGCCCACATCGTGCGCGCCGAGCTGGGCGCGCACGGCGCTCTCACCGGTATCACCAGCCGCACCTGGAGCGACGACGCCGGCCAGATCGACCTCGACGCCATCCGGTCGATGCACGCCCCGGACATGGGCAGCTACTTCGTCCGGACCACCGCGGTCTCGGTGGAGAACACCCACAACTTCGCGGGCGGCACCGTCCTGCTGCTGGAGGACCTGCGAGCTCTCCGCGAGTGGGCCACGTCGGCCGGCTGCGGCGTCCACCTCGACGGAGCCCGGATCTGGAACGCCCATGTCGCCACGGGCACCCCGCTGTCGGCCTACGGCGAGACCGCCGACGTGGTCGCGGTCTGCCTGTCCAAGGGGCTCGGCGCGCCGGTCGGCTCACTGGTCGCCGGCACCGCGGCGATGGTCGAGCAGGCCCGGATCCGGCGCAAGCGGATGGGCGGCGGCATGCGCCAGGTCGGCATCCTCGCCGCCGCGGGGCTGCACGCGCTCGACCACCACGTCGAGCGGCTGGCCGAAGACCACGAGCACGCCCGGCTCATCGCCGAGGCCTGTGGCGTCGACCCGGACAGCGTGCCGACCAACGTCGTCGTGGTGGACGTCGCCGACGCCCGAGCGGTCGTCGCGGCGGCCGCCCAGGAGGGCGTCCTGGTCGGTGCGGTCGGCCCCCGGCGGGTCCGCCTGCTCACCCACCTCGACGTGCCTCGGGCCGATGCGGAGCGGGCGGCTCAGGTGCTGGCCGTGCTGCTGGCGGCCTGAGCCTGATCCACCGGTCCGCGCAGCAGGTGGAGATCGGTGGATCCAGGCTGAGGAGCTCACCAGCCTCGATGTCCCGACCAGGATCGGGACGCCGGCCCGATGCGGCCGGGACGCGAGGGCCTGCACGGTGGTGCCATCCGCAACCAGCCGAGGAGCTCCGATGACCATCACCACCTCACCCTCCGTCAGCACGCAGACCCCGCCGTTCCGCGGCGGGGTCTGGTGGGCCGCGGCCGCCGCGTTCCTGGTCGGCGGTCTGCTGCAACTGGCCGAGTTCCTGCTCGAGCCGGGATCGGCGAGCACGACGGCGCGCCTGGATTGGTGGCTCGCCCATCCGGTCCGGATGGATTGGTCCCAGGCGGCCGGCATCGCCGCGATTCCGTTCCTGCTCGTCGGCGCCGCGATGATGTGGCGGCTCGCCCGGACCGACTCGCCGAGACTGGCCGTCACGGCGCTGCTCGTCGTCGCCGTCGCGATGATCGGGCTCGGTGCGGTGCACGGCATCGAGTTCGCCGCTCGGTGGGCCGCGATCGGCGGGCACGACGACGCGGCCAAGACGATCCTCGACCTGCAGGAACCGCGTCTGCCGGGCATCGTGACGGTCATCATGTTCCTGCCCGCGGCCGTGATCGGGAACGTGTTGATGGTGATCGCCCTGTGGCGCTCGCGGTTCGTGCCGAAGCTGGCCGCGATCGGCCTGGTCGCCTTCGTGGTCCTCGACTTCGTGGCCAGCCAGGAGGTGATCAGCCACGCCGCCACCGTCGTCGTCGGGGCGGTCGTGGGATGGTCGATCGTGACCGGCTATCAGCGGAGCACTCCCGCGCGGGCCTCATTCGCAGCAGACTGACCGGGTGACCATCGCTATGCGACGCACGGTGGCCCCCGCGGCCTTCGCGGGGACCATCGTGCTGCTGTCGGTGGCGAGCCTCGCGCTCGCGGCGGCGCTCGGGACGACGACGGCCGGCTTCCTTGCCGGCAACGAGGCGAGCCAGTGGCTCGGCGGCCTGTCGATCGGGCTGGCCGGGGCCGCGGTCCTGCACGCATCGGGGAATCGGCTGGGCCCGCTGCTCGCCGTGCTCGGCGTGCTCGGCGCGCTCGCCGCCACGACGCAGGAGTACGCCCTTCTCGGGCATCGTGAGGGCTGGGTCGGGAGCGGACTCGCGGCCTGGTGGGCCACCTTCGGGTGGATACCGCCGCTGATCGGCACCCTGCTGGCCGTGCCCTTGCTCTTCCCCGACGGCTCGCTGCCCTCACGCCGCTGGCGACCGGCCGCCGCGGTGGGGGTCGGCGCCGCGGCCGCTGCCGTCGCGCTGGCCGCTACCACTCAGGTTCCCCTGGACGACGGTGGCTTCGGCTGGATGCGCAACCCCCTGGACCTGCCCTGGCCGGACGGAGTCCAGCTCGGGATCGCTCTCGGGCTGCTTGCCGTCGCCGCGCTCGTCGGTCTGACCGCCACTGTCCGGATCCTGAGCCTCCTGCCCCGGCAGCGGGGCGCCGAGCGAGTCCGCTCGGCCCTCTTCGCCGGCACGGTGCTGTTCGGTCTGGCAACCCTCGTCAGCCGCTCGGTGGCCGTCTCGTTCGTCCTCAATGTCGTGGCGTTCGGGCTGCTCACGCTGGCGATCCTGCGCTACCGGCTGTTCGAGATCGAGGCCTACCTCCCGCGGGCCCTGGCCTACGCACTGTGCGTATCGGCCACGATGGTGGTCTATCTGGTGGTGGCGACGATGACGACGGCCCGGGCGGGCCCCGGCTACCTGCCGGCCCTGGGCGCGGCTGTCTTCGCGCTTGCCATCTCCCGGCTCCTCGACCGGGTCAACACGGTGATCGCCGGGCTGCTGTTCGGTGAGCGGGACCGACCCGAGCTCGCGCTCGCCGAGCTCGGCACCCGGTTGGCCTCGGCGCTCGACTCCGAGGAGGTGCTCCCCGTTGCCGTCGGCCGGCTCTGTGAGTCGCTGCGGCTGCCGTATGCCGGCATCGAGCTCGACGGGCAGACGGGTTCGCCGGTGTCGCACGGCATCCGCCCGCAGTATGTCGTCGCCTTCGAGCTCCAGCACGCCGGCGAGCTGGTCGGCGTGCTCACCGTCGGACTGCGTGCGGGAGAGCGGAGCCTGGCCGGGTCGGACCGGTCCACGATCGGTGCCTTCGCCCGTCAGGTCGCGGTCGCTGCGCACGGTGTCCGGGCGACCAGGGAGCTGCGCCGCTCGCGCGAGCAGGTCGTCCTGGCCCGGGAGGCCGAGCGCCGGAGGCTGCACCGTGATCTGCACGACGGCGTCGGACCTGCGCTCGCCGGCGTCTCGCTCGGCATGGAGACCGCCGCCCGGCTGGTACGACGTGATCCCGAGGGTGCCGTCGAGCTGATCGGCGAGCTCCGCCAGGAGGCCGCGCGGTGCGTCGACGACCTGCGCACCGTGATCGCCGACCTCCGCCCCGCCGCGCTGGACGAGGTCGGCCTGGCCGGGTCCCTCGTGCAGCACGCGCACGTGCTGGCCAACCAGACCGGCGGGCGACTGCGCGTCGAGGTGGTCGTCGACGTCGGTGCGGACCCGCTCCCGCCCGCGGCCGAGGTCGCGGCGTACCGCATCGTCACCGAGGCACTCACCAACGTCGCGCGCCACTCCGGCGCCACCCATGCTGAGGTCCTCGTCGAGGCAGGCGAGGATCTGCGGATCCGGGTGCGCGACAACGGCGTGGGGCGCCGACCGGCCCGCTCGGGCACGGGGTTGGCCTCGATGCGACAGCGTGCCGAGGAGCTCGGTGGTGGCTGCACCGTCGCGTTCCGCGGTGCCGCCGGCACCGAGGTGTCGGGCGTCATCCCACTGCGGACCGGAGGCGGCTGGTGAGCCGCGCATCGAGCGCACCGCCGATCAGGGTGGTGATCGTCGACGATCACCCCGTGTTCCGGCGCGGCCTGCGTGGCGTCCTGGAGGAGGCGCCCGACATCGAGGTCGTGGGCGAGGCCGAGGACGGGGAGACCGCTGTCGCGCTGGTGACGTCGACCGGAGCCGCGGTGGTGCTGATGGACCTGGCCATGGCAGGTACCGGGGGTGTCGAGGCCACTCGGGCGCTCTCCGAGGTGGCGCCCGAGGTCGCCGTGCTCGTGCTGACGATGTCCTCGGACGAGGCGAGCGTCCAGGCGGCGCTTCGCGCCGGTGCCCGCGGCTATCTGGTCAAGGGCGCCGTTGGAGAGGCGATTCTCGCCGGCGTGCGGTCGGTGGCGTCGGGCAGTGTGCTGCTGGGCGCGGGTGTGGCGGCTCCGGTGATGGCGAAGGTGACCGCGTCGGGGCTGCGCCCCAGTGGGCCGTTCCCGATGCTCACCGATCGGGAGCTGGAGATCCTGGACCTGGTCGCGCGCGGGCTCTCCAACCCGGCTATCGCCGGCAGGCTGGTGCTGTCGGACAAGACCGTGCGCAACCACGTGTCGAACATCTTCGGCAAGCTCGATCTGCCCGACCGCGCCCAGGCGATCGTGGTGGCTCGCGAGGCCGGCCTCGGTCGGTGAGGCTCAGGTGCGGATGCGCTCCCGGGCGCTGGCGCGCCCGAGCACCGGCGGGAGCTGCCGGACGGCCTGGGCCAGCGCGCGCAGCTCGGCGCCGAAGACCGCCTGGGGCCCGTCGCAGAGGGCGTGCTCGGGGTCGGGATGCACGTCGACGATGATGCCGTCGGCCCCGGCGCCGATCGCCGCTCGGGAGAGCGGGGTGACCAGGTCTCGCCGTCCGCCCGCGTGGGACGGGTCGACGATGATCGGCAGGTGACTGGTCGACTGCACCACCGGCACCGCGGAGATGTCCAGGGTGTTGCGGGTGCTCGGCTCGAAGGTGCGGATGCCGCGCTCGCAGAGCACCACATCGAGGTTGCCGCGCTGGGCGACGTACTCCGCGGCCATCAGCCACTCCTCGATCGTCGAGCTCATCCCGCGCTTGAGCAGCACCGGCTTGCCGCACTCGCCGGCCGCCTGCAGCAGGCCGAAGTTGGCCATGTTGCGAGTGCCGATCTGCAGCATGTCGGCATGCTGGGCGACGATGGGGACGTCGCGCGCGTCCACCACCTCGGTGACGATCGGCAGCCCGGTGGTCTCGCGGACCTCGGTCAGGATCTCCAGGCCCTTGATCCCCAGGCCCTGGAAGGCGTACGGCGAGGTCCGCGG
>CAZTHV010000235.1:0-5510 GCA_964613165.1 uncultured Marmoricola sp. | reverse complement strand
TCAAGGACGGCAGCTTCGCCCAGCGCTTCATCGACGACCAGGACGCCGGCGCCCCGGAGTTCAAGGCGCTGCGCGCCAAGGGTGAGCAGCACCCGATCGAGGCCACCGGCCGTGAGCTGCGCAAGCTGATGGCGTGGGTCAAGAGCCACGACTCCGACTACGTCGAGGGCACCGCCGACCGCGGCTGAGGACCCGGCAAATCCGCCGAGGCGGCGCAGGCTCACCTGGCTTGCGCCGCCTCGACGCGCCTACGGCGTCATCAGCCGGCGTACGCCGGCACGGGCGAGCATCAGGACCAGGATCAGGCCGCTGACCGGGAAGAAGCCCCCCAGGCTGACCCGGTCGCCGAAGACCAGGGCGGTCAGCTCCAGCACCGCGAACTTGCTGCCGACCAGGAGCGCCCACAGCATCAGCGCGGTGACCGCCTTCGCCAGGCCGGTCTGCGCTGCGCGGAACCGGTCCTTGAGGCGGCTCTTGAGCGCGACCACGACCTCCAGCACCGCCTTGAGCAGGACGGCGGTGAGCAGCGAGATCGTGAAGCTCTCCGCGATCACCGCGGGCAGGTACTCCACGGCGAGGTTGAGCACCACGACGTAGACGAAGACGTCGAGAATGTCGGGTGCCTCCACCAGGGAGCGGCGGTCCGGCTGGGTGGGCACAGGGTGAATCTACGCTGCGCCGAAGCGACGAGGTGATGGAACGCGTTCTAGAATCGGTCCATGGAGCTCGCCGACCTCGTGGCCATCGAAGAGATCAAGCGTCTCAAGCACCGCTACTTCCGCACCCTGGACCTCAAGGACTGGGAGGACTTCGGCGACTGCCTGGCCGAGGACGTCTCCGCGCGGTACGGCACCCGGGCGATGGGCGATCCGCTGAGCTACGACAGCCGGGCCGGCGTGGTGGAGTTCATGCGCGCCAACGTCGGTCCCGCAGTGATCACCGTGCATGTCGCGAGCCATCCCGAGATCGATGTCGACGGTGTCACCGCCAGCGGCTCGTGGTGCTTCGAGGACACCGTGATCGTGCCCGACATGAAGGTGCTGATCCACGGTGCCGGCTACTACCGGGACACCTACCGCCGCGACGCGGACGGCCGCTGGCGGGTCGTCAGCACGGCGTACGACCGGATCTACGAGGCGCTGACGCCGCTGGACGACCAGCCCGGCTTCACCCTGCTCGCCAACCGCTGGGATCCGGACCTCGCCCACTGAGTGTGTGGTGGCCGGCTGTCATCAGCTGACAGCCGGCCACCGCGAGCCCTCTCCGCCACCCTGACGAGAGCATCTGTGGATACCGGCTCTCAGGGCGACCCTGAGGACACCTCAGGGTCGGTTCCAGCAATTTCCCCGATGCGGGGGAGGCACGGACTCCGGGAGGCTCGGGGCCATGATCACCATCGAGTCGCTGACCAAGAGATACGGCGGGTTCACCGCTGTCGACGACGTCACCTTCACCGCCCTCCCGGGACGGGTGACGGGATTCCTGGGGCCGAACGGCGCCGGGAAGTCCACCACCATGCGGATGATGGTCGGGCTGACCACTCCGACGTCGGGCACGACACACATCGACGGCCGGCCGTTCACCGACCTGCCCAACCCGGGCCGTGAGGTCGGTGTGCTGTTGGACGCCTCCGCCCAGCACGCCGGCCGGACCGGACGGGAGATCCTCTCCATCACCGCCCGCACCATGGGCCTGCCCTCCTCGCAGGTGGCGGCCATGCTGCGCCGGGTGAGCCTCACCGACGAGGAGGCCGATCGCCGGGTGCGCAACTACTCCCTCGGCATGCGCCAGCGGCTCGGCATCGCGGCCGCCCTCATCGGCGACCCCCGGATGCTGATCCTCGACGAGCCGGCCAACGGCCTCGATCCGGCCGGGATCCGCTGGATGCGCGACCTGCTCCGCCAGTACGCCGACCAGGGTGGCACCGTGCTGCTCTCCTCCCATCTCCTCCACGAGATCGAGGTCATCGCCGACGACCTGGTCGTGATCGGCAACGGCCGGATCGTCGCGCAGGGGACGAAGGCCGAGCTGCTCGCCGGCGCCGGGACCGTCGTACGCACCGACGAGCCGGGCCGGCTGGCCGATGTCCTCCTCGCGCAGGGCGCGACCTGCTCACGAACGCCGGACCAGGCGATCCACACCGACGCGACCGCCGAGCAGGTCGGACTGCTGGCACTCGCCGCCGGCATCGCCCTGACCGAGCTCCGGCCGGCCGACAGCGCCGGCCTGGAGGAGATGTTCCTCCAGCTCACCGCCACCGCGCAGCGCGAGGGCGGCGAGAGCACCGTCTCACCCGAAGGAGCCGCAGCATGAGCACCGCCGTCCTCGACCAGCCCGGGGCCCGCCGGGTCACGCACACCGAGCACGCCTCGATCCCCTCCACCCGCCTGCTCACGGTCGAGCTGCAGAAGATGTTCGACACCCGGTCGGGCTTCTGGCTGATGGCGAGCATCGCCATCAGCGCTCTGCTCGCCAGCATCGCCGTGGTGCTGTGGGCGCCGGACGACGCGCTGACGTTCGAGACGTTCGCGACGGCCATCGGCTTCCCGATGGCGGTGATCCTGCCGATGGTCGCGGTCCTCTCGGTGACCAGCGAGTGGAGCCAGCGCAGCGGGCTGACCACCTTCACCCTGGTCCCGCACCGCGGACGGGTCATTCGCGCCAAGCTGGTCGCCACCGTCCTGGTCGGCGTCGTGTCGATGCTGATCGCCTTCGTCGTCGGCGCGCTCAGCCACGTGGTGGGCCCCGCGATCGCCGGCGTCGACACCACCTGGAACGTCACCGCCCTCGACCTGGGGCTGATCATCCTGGCCAACATCCTGGGCATGCTGATCGGCTTCACCCTCGGCGTGCTGCTGCGGAGCTCGCCGGCGGCGATCGTCGGCTACTTCGTCTACGGGTTCGTCGCGCCCGCGCTGCTGGCGCTGCTCGCCACCGCTCAGGAGTGGTTCTACGACCTGCAGCCGTGGGTGGACTTCAACTACGCGCAGACCGCGCTCTTCGACGGTGCACCGACCGCGGAGCAGTGGGCGCACCTCGGCGTCGCGGGCCTGATCTGGCTGGTGATCCCGCTGGCCATCGGTCTGCGGCTGGTGGTCCGCTCCGAGGTGAAGTAGTCCGAGCTCGCGCGGTGGCTGACCGTCAGCCGATGACGGTCAGCCACCGCGTTGTGTCGGGCGAATGCGGGACGGCAGTGGCACAGTGGGCGGATGGATCAGCGACTCAGCTTCGTCACCCTGGCCGTACGCGACCTGGACGCGACGCGCGTCTTCTACCTCGACGGTCTCGGCTGGCAGGCGGCGGTCGACGTGCCCGGTGAGGTGTTGATGATTCAGGTCGCCGACAAGGTGGTGCTCTCACTGTGGGCAGAGGCCGGCTTCGAGGCCGAGGTCGGGCCGGTACGCCGGGGTGAGGGCATTGCGCCGATCACGCTGGCGCACAACTGCCGGACCGAGGCGGAGGTCGATGCGGTTCTGGAGACCGCGCTGGCAGCAGGCGCCGACCCGGTCCAGCCGGCAGTGCGGCGCGACTGGGGCGGCTACTCCGGCTACTTCGGCGACCCCGACGGGTACCGCTGGGAGATCGCAGTCAACCCGGGACCGGTCGGCCAGATCGTGCTGTGACGGAACAACCGCCGCCCCGGCGCGGTTGAGACTGTCATGCGGATCGAGATCTGGAGTGACGTCGTCTGCCCGTGGTGCTATATCGGAAAGCGACGGCTGGAGAGTGCGTTGGCGTCCTTCGAGCACGCCGGGGACGTGGAGATCGTCTATCGCTCCTACCAGCTCGACCCCGCCGCCCCCACCGAGCCGACCCAGACGGTGGCCGAGTGGCTGGGCAGCAAGTACGGCGGCGGACCCGAGGCCGGCCGGCAGATGGTCGACCGGGTCGAGGCGGCCGCGGCCGAGGAGGGCCTGTTGTTCCGTCACCACGCCTCGCTGCGGGTGAACACGATGGCTGCCCACCGGCTGCTCCACCTTGCTCTGGAGACCGGCGGGCCGGTGCTCCAGGCGTCACTGAAGGAGGCGCTGCTCTCGGCGTACTTCATCGAGACCGAGAACGTCGCCGACCACGCCACCCTGCGGAGGCTCGCCACCGGCGCCGGCCTCGACGAGACCCGCGTCCGCGAGGTGCTCGATGGCGAGGAGTACGCCGCCGAGGTCGAGGCCGACATCCGGCAGGCCGCCGCCTTCGGCGCCACCGGCGTCCCGTTCTTCGTCATCGACCGCAAGTACGGCGTCTCCGGCGCGCAGCCCGCTGAGACCTTCACCGAGGTGCTGGAGAAGGCCTGGTCCGAGGCCCACCCGCGGATCGACGTCGTGGCCGGCGCCGACTCCTGCGGCCCAGACGGCTGCGCCATCTGAGCCGCCGGAGGTCAGCGGCTCAGCGCAGCGGCAGCACCCGCGTCAGTGCCTGGCGCAGCAGGTCTGCCGACTCCATGCTGAGGTTCAGGTGCGGCTCGGGATCCTCGCTCGCCGCGATCGAGCACCAGGCCGTCGTCGACCCGTCCTCGAGCGAGGCGTAGACGAGCAGCTCGACGGACTCGATCTCGTTGGTCAGGAAGTTCTCCCGTAGCTTGGCGGGGACCACCACCGCTCGCGAGCGGTGGATGTGGTCCTCCGGATGGTCACTGGCTCGGTGTCCGCCGGTGCACCACAGCGGGCACACCACAGGCGGCCACGTCGCCTCGTCGTCCGTGGCGCCGTTCTGCTCATCAGACGACGGAGAGCGCTCGGTCATCGATCCCCCTGAAGGTATGTGGTTGGGCGACTATTGCGCACGGTTCCGACAGTCCTGGCCGAGAAGGAGCTGGTGTCCACAGGCTGCGGTATGTGCTGACTAAGATTCCCATACTAAGATGGTTATACAACAGTGTGGCACGCGGCATGCTGTCGCGCATGGCGAAAAGAGGTCCTCGGACCCTTGAGGAGTACGCACGGGAGCTGGGGCACAACCTCAAGCGCGCTCGCGAGCAGACCGGTCTCAGCCAGGAGCGGATCGCCCATGCCGCCGGCCTCGCGTCGTACACCTACCAGAAGTTCGAGAAGGGCGAATCTCGCCCCGGCACTCCGATGAACCCGCGCCTGGCCACCTTGCTGGCGCTCTCCCAGGTGCTCGGCGTGTCGCTGGTCGACCTGCTGCCCAAGGACCCGCCCGACCTCACCGCGGGCCGCTGACGGCCCTCCGGGCGACCCCCGGTTTTGCATGGGCATGCATGACAATGCATACTTCTGCCTGTGTCTAAGGTTCTCACCTGCCTGCCCGTCGGCGAGCGTGTCGGCATCGCCTTCTCCGGGGGGCTCGATACCTCGGTGGCCGTCGCCTGGATGCGCCACAAGGGCGCCGTGCCGTGCACCTACACCGCCGACATCGGGCAGTACGACGAGCCCGACATCGCCTCGGTGCCCAGCCGGGCCGGTCAGTACGGCGCGGAGGTCGCCCGACTGGTCGACTGCAAGGAGCCGCTGGTCGAGGAGGGGCTGGCCGCGCTCGCCTGCGGCGCCTTCCAC
>CAZTHV010000234.1:0-5523 GCA_964613165.1 uncultured Marmoricola sp. | reverse complement strand
GTTGGGGCTGTCGTCGATGAACATCGGCGCACTGGAGACCTCGCCCATCCTCCGGGCGACCCGGGACCAGTCGTCGTCCTTCATCGTCCCGTTGCGGATGTGCGCCAGCGGAACGCGTGCCTCCGCGCTGAGCAGCCGCATCGTGATCTCCGCCTTGCCCATCTCCAGGCTGAAGATCACGCTGGTCAGGTTGTTGTGGATCGATGCCGCACGGCAGAAGTCCAGGCCGAGCGTGGACTTCCCGCTTCCGGGGCGTCCGGCGACGATGATCATCTGGCCCGCCTGGAGCCCGTTGGTCAGCTCATCCAGGTCCATCAAGCCGGTCGGAACGCCGCGCAGTGCGCCATCGTGGTTCTGGATCGCCTCGATCTCGTCGAGGGTCGACTCCATCAAGTCGCTCAGCGGCGCGTAGTCCTCCGCGGCGCGGTTCTCGGTGATCGCATAGACCTCGGCCTGCGCGCGGTCGACGGTGTCGTCGACCTGGCCCTCGCCGGCGTAGCCGAGTTGGGCGATCTTGGTGCCGGCGTCGACCAGCCGGCGCAGGATCGACTTCTCCCGGACGATCTCGGCGTAGTAGCCGGCGTTGGCCGCGATCGGCACGCTGGCGGACAGCGTGTGGAGGTACGGCGCGCCGCCGATCCGGACCAGCTCACCACGACGCTGCAGCTCCGCGGACACAGTGACCGGGTCGGCCGGCTCACCGCGCGCATAGAGGTCGGTGATCGCCTCGAAGATCGTCTCGTGAGCGGGCCGGTAGAAGTCGTGCCCCTTGACCGCCTCGAGGACGTCGGCGATCGCGTCCTTGGAGATGAGCATCGAGCCGAGGACGCTCTGCTCGGCGTCGACGTCCTGCGGGGGCATCCGCCCGGACCAGTGCTCCTGACTGCCACCGGGATCGGCGGAGCCGGCGTCCCAGCCGGGGTCGGCCAGCCGCGCCTCGGGGAAGGCAGCCGATCCGATCGGCTCGGTCATGCTCATTCCCCGCACACCCCAATCCCGATCTGTTACAACCTGCGACGACATCTCGCCGCCTGCTCCCGCCTGCTCCGCGATGGCGACGGCGGCCGGGCCCATGAGCCCCACCCGCGGCCGTCCGGGAGTAGTTCGACAGGCTAGGAGGAGCCTTCGACAGAACCCCGGACGAGCCACGGACCGGGCGAGACTACGACCGACCGGAGCTCCGGCGGTAGCCGGTCGTCCACAGGGTCCTGTGGACAACAGAGTCGGCGGTGTGGGAAACGCTGGGAAAGGTGTGCACAGGCTGTGGGTCGGGCTGTGGACGAATCCTGAGCCCCGGCCGGCCGCACGTCGCTGACCTGCGGTTTTGACGATCCAATCGGTGTGGACCGAAGAATTCCGGAAGATTGCCGTTCACCGTTTCGTCATCTGGGACGGCCGGGTCTGCTTGTCGACAAATCTCGCATCCCACCCCCATTGCCCACAGGACACACCCGGTTATCAACAGACGATACGGTCGGCGCCATGCCCGGGCTCTGGCGGCTGACCGCGGTCACCTTCCTCACCCTGGTCTCCGAACCGCTCTTCCTGCTCGCCGACTCCGCGATCGTGGGTCACCTGGGTACCACCGAGCTGGCCGCGCTCGGCATCGCCGCGGGCGTGCTCGGCGTCGTGGTCAGCATCTGCATCTTCCTCGCCTACGGCACCACCGCTGCCGTCGCCCGGCTCATCGGCGCGGGCGAGCCGCAGGCGGCCTATACCCAGGGCATGGACGGCATCTGGCTGGCCGCGGGCGGGGGAGCCCTCATCACGGCGTGCGCGCTGCCGCTGACCGAGCGCATCGTCGCGCTCTTCGGGCCCGAGCCGGCGGTGGCCGGTCCGGCCGCTGACTACCTGCGAGTTGCCCTGCTCGGCACCGTGCCGATGCTGGTGATGCTGGCCGCAACCGGCGTCCTGCGTGGCGTCAAGGACGTCCGGACCCCACTGGTCGTCGCGGTCGGCGGCAACCTGGTCAACATCGTCTTGAACTATCTGCTCGTCTATCCGGCCGGTCTCGGTCTGTGCGGCTCGGCGCTCGGCACCCTGATCGCCCAGGCGCTCTCCGCGATCGCGTTGTGCGTGGTCGTCGTCGCCCGCGCCCGTCACGCCCGCGCCCGGCTGCGGCCCGACGGACGGGGCATCGCGCGCGCCATGCGGATCGGCGTGCCGCTGATCGTGCGCACCGCGATGCTGCGCGCCGCGCTGCTGCTGATGACCTACGGCGCCGCCGGCTTCGGGTCGACCGATCTCGCCGCGATGCAGCTGGCCCTGACCATCTGGACCTTCCTGGCCTTTGCCCTGGACGCGCTGGGGATCAGCGCGCAGACGCTCGTCGGCCAGGAGCTCGGCCGCGGCTCCGCGACCGATGCCCGCCGGCTCACCGACCATCTGGTCCGGGCCGGCTGGTGGCTCGGGGCCGGCACCGGCATCCTGCTGGCCGCCTGCGCCGGCGTCCTCGGGCCGCTCTTCACCAGCGATGCGGCGGTCGTGGAGCTGCTCCGTCCCGCGCTGTTGGTGGCCGCGGTCGCGCAGCCGGTGGCCGGGGTGGCCTTCACCCTCGACGGCGTCCTCATCGGCGCCGGCGACGGCCCATTCCTGGCCTGGGCCCAGACCGCCGTGCTGGCAGTCTTCGCGCCCCTGGCCTGGTGGGCGATCACCGGACCGGGCACGCTGACCTGGCTGTGGCTCGCCTTCGCCGCCGGTTTCATGGGCACCCGCGGGGCGATCCTGCTCGTCCGCGCCCGGGGCGAGACCTGGATCCGGCTGGGCCGGGCGGCCGGCTGAGCCGGTCCAACGCCCTCCGGGACCCACACTAGGCTGCCACCGTGACGCCGCTGCAACGGATCGCCATGGGGCTGGTGATCATCCTCGTTCCGGCGTACTTCCCGGCACATCCACACCCGGCATGGGGGTACTACGACGCGCTGCCCGACCCGATCGGCTGGGCCCTGGTCCTGCTCGGCCTGCGCGCCCTGCGGCGTACGCCGGGCGAGCGGATCGACCTGGACGCCGCCCACTGGCTGGCCTGGCTGGCGCTCGCGGTGAGCGTGCCGCTGTGGCTCCCCCAGGTCAACCACCTGCTGACCCCGGAGCACAACCCCGGGCTGGGCGCCTCGCTGCAGTGGTTCCTCTTCCTGCCGCAGACCGTCTTCAGCCTGGCCCTGGCCCGCTCGATCGGGCGGGCCGGCCAGCAGCGCATCCCTCGTGACACCTACGTCGCCGGGCGGTTCGGAGTGCTCACCTGGGCCTTCGCCGCGCTGGCCGTGCTGCCGGTGGTGGCCTACGGCGGCGGGGTCGACTCCCTCGTACAGCCGACCCTGATCGGCATCGGCCTGGTCAACGTGGCCTTCGTCTACTGCCTCTTCCGGGTGCACCGGCGCCCCTGGCTGGGCGGACCGGGGCTCCGGCAGATCGTCTCCCCGGAGAAGTCGAGACGCCCGCCCTCGAGATGAGGGCGGGCGCTCACGGCACGGTCGGAACCACAGGTTCACCTGTGATCGCATCGCATCGGAGGCGCTGCAATTCCTCAGAAGTGACTGAACAACAGGTGAACCTGTGATTCGTGAGGCCGCTGGGATCAGGCGGGAACCACGTTCAAGCTCACCGTGGCCACCACGTCGTCGTGCACCTTGACGGTGACCGAATGGGCGCCCAGCGACTTGATCGGGTTGCCGACCACGATGGTCCGCTTGTCGACCTCGCCACCGGCGGCGGTGATCGCGTCGGCGATGTCGGCGGGCGTGACGGCGCCGAAGAGGCGGCCGCTCTCGCCGGCACGCACCTTGACCTGATAGGTCGAGCCCTCGAGGGCCGACTTCACCTGGACGGCGTGATCGGCGTCGCGGACGCCACGCGCGGCACGAGCCTTCTTGATCGACTCGATGGTCTTCTCCCCACCGCGGGTCCAGCGGATCGCGAAGCCACGGGGGACGAGGTAGTTGCGGCCGTAGCCGTCCTTGACCTCGACCACGTCGCCGGGGGCGCCGAGACCGGTGACCTCCTGGGTCAGGATGAGCTTCATCTCAGGGCCCCTTTCAGCGAGCGGTCGAGGTGTAGGGCAGCAGCGCGACCTCACGGGCGTTCTTGACCGCCGTCGCCACGTCGCGCTGGTGCTGCACGCAATTGCCGGTGACCCGGCGGGCGCGGATCTTGCCGCGGTCCGAGATGAACTTGCGCAGCAGGTTCACGTCCTTGTAGTCCACGGTCTCGGACTTGTCCTTGCAGAACTGGCAAACCTTCTTCTTCGGCTTGCGAATCACTGCCTTGGCCATTGTGGTGCTCCTTCGTGAGCCCGGCCGCCAGCGGCCGGAATGGTGGGCGTCGATCGATGAATGAGAAACGGGTGAGAGGTCAGAAAGGCGGCTCTTCGGCGGCGCCGGGCACGGCCCAGGGGTCCTGCCCCTGGCCTTGGGCGGGAGCGCCACCGGGCGCACCACCCTGCTGGCCGCCCCACGCGCCGCCCTGCGACTGCTGCGGCTGCTGGGGCGCAGCCGGCTGTGCGGAGGCTCCCCACGGGTCCCCGCCACCGGCGTTGCCGCCGCCCCCGGAATAGCCACCCCCGCCGCCACCCGTGGACCGGGTGACCTTGGCAGTGGCGTAGCGCAGGCTGGGGCCGATCTCGTCGACATCGAGCTCCATGACGGTGCGCTTCTCGCCCTCGCGGGTCTCGTAGGACCGGGCCTTGAGCCGGCCCTGGGCCACCACGCGCATGCCCTTCTGCAGAGACTCCGCCACGTGCTCGGCGGCCTGGCGCCAGATCGAGCAGTTCAGGAACAGGGTGTCGCCGTCGCGCCACTCGTTGCTCTGTCGGTCGAAGGTGCGCGGGGTCGACGCGATGGTGAAGTTGGCCACCGGCGCACCCGAGGGGGTGAACCGGAGCTCCGGGTCGGCGGTCAGGTTGCCGACGACGGTGATGATGGTCTCGCCTGCCATGGTGTGGCCTCTCCTGGGATCGCCGGCGTCAGCGGACGTCGGGACGGATCACCTTAGTGCGAAGCACCGACTCGTTCAGGCTGAGCTGACGGTCGAGCTCCTTGACGCTGGCAGGCTCGGCCTGCAGCGTGACGATGGCGTAGATGCCTTCGGCGTTCTTGTCGATCTCGTAGGCCAGCCGACGGCGGCCCCACACCTCGACGTTGTCCACCGAGCCGCCGTCCTTGCGGATGACGTTCAGGTAGGTGTCGAGAGACGGGCCGACGGTCCGCTCCTCGAGGTCGGGATCGAGGATGACCATCACTTCGTAGGCACGCACGATGCGCCTACCTCCTTCGGACTCAAGCGGTCACGGACGTTCCGTGACAGGAGGGCTCCCCGGGAGCGGGCCCGGACGGGAGCGACAGGGAAGAGTAGCAAGGCGGCGCGGCAGGAGGCGAATCGAGAAGCGCGCGAGAAGCCTGTCATCGGCGCCTCCTAGGCTGGCGGCATGTCCATCCCCATCGGAGCCCACGTCGAGCAGACCGACCCGATCGCCGAGGCGCGAGCGCGGGAGACCACGCTGGTGCAGTTCTTCCTGGGCGACCCACAGGG
>CAZTHV010000233.1:0-5584 GCA_964613165.1 uncultured Marmoricola sp. | reverse complement strand
GCCTCCAGCACCGACCACTCCGAGTCCGGCGTGGCGATCCGGAAGTCCGCGGCCAGGGCGAGCTGCAGACCACCGCCGAGGCAGTGCCCGTCGACGGCCGCGATCACCGGCACCGGCAGCCGGCGCCAGGCCCAGCAGGCCTCCTGGAAGGTGTTCGTGCCCCGCCACGGCCGCGGCACGAACGCCGAGACGATGCGGGCCGGCGACTGCAGCACCGAGCCGAAGTCCAGCCCGGCGCAGAACGACTCGCCGTCCCCGCTGATCACGACGGCGCGCAGAGTCTTGTCCCGCCGCAGCTCACGCGCCGTCTCGACCAGCTGCCCCAGCGTCTCCAAGGTGAGCGCGTTGAGCTTGTCCGGCCGGGCCAGGCGCACCTGGGCGACGCCATCGTGGACGGTGTGGGTGACGTAGCGGGTCATGGTCGAGAGTCTAGGGAGACCCTCGGCGCACGTTCGGCGATCCCGCTCAGCGCACGCGGCGCCAGGCGTCGAGGTGGGTGGAGAGCTCCTCGAAGAGGGCCTGGTTGAGGTTGAAGGCCACCTTGACCTCCTCGACGACGCGACGCTTCTCGTCCTCGTCGTAGGGGAGTGCGTCCAGCCGGGCGCGGTAGGCGTCCTTGTACGGCTTGGGCTTGGGGATCTGCGGGAAGTCGTAGAAGTCGACGCCGCCGCCCTCGAGGCCGAACTCGCGAGCCAGGATCCTGCCGATCGCCTGGCCGCCGGAGAGGTCGCCGAGGTAGCGGGTGTAGTGGTGTGCGACGAAGAGCCCGCCCCAGGCGGCGGACTCGCGCAGCCGGGCGGCGTACGCCTCGGCGGCGGGGCTGTCCACGAGAGGGACCGGCACGCCGGCGCGGTCGGCCCAGAATGCGATGTCGGCGTCCAGGGTGGCCAGCCGCTCCAGGGCGTCGTCGAGAACGGCCGCCACCGCGGGGTCCTCGGCCAGCTCGCGACCGACCTGCTCCATGACGGCGTACACCGTGCGCAGCCGGACGAGGTACTCCAGGTAGCCCTCATCGGCGATCTCGCCGGCGAGCAGCCGCTCCATGAAGCCGGAGCCTTCGGCATCTTTGTGCTCGGCCAGTGAGCCGTCGCGCATCGCGACCGAGAGCAGGGCGGGCGTCTCGATCGTCTCGACCACTGTCACGGGACCTCCAAAGATAAGTTAGGCTAACCTTAGTGAAGCCGCAGTCTAGCAACAACGGAGGTCGTGTGGTGCCCAAAGTGCCTGGGCGAGACGCTCGCTGGAGCGTGCTCGCCGCGGGGGCGATGCTGGTCGCGCTCGCCGGCTGCGGCGCCCATGGCACGGTCTCGTCGACCACCGCCACGGCGGCGCCGGCGCTCTCCGCGGTGACCCCGTTGGACGATCCCCGCTCCTACGAGGGGCCGTCCACCGCCGTGGTCGGCGACGCCGCCGTGCATCCGGTCGCCGACTCCCCGGAGCCGGCCCTCCCGGTCACCGTCACCGACGCCCAGGGCACCAAGGTGAAGGTCACCGACACCAGCCGGGTGCTGGCACTGGACATCTACGGGACGCTGTCGCGCACCGTCTTCGAGCTGGGGCTCGGTGACCGGCTGATCGGCCGCGACATCTCCACGCAGTTCGCCGAGGCCGAGGCTCTGCCGCTGGTCACCCACAACGGGCACGAGCTGAACGCCGAGTCGATCCTCGGCCTGAACCCCACCCTGGTCCTCACCGACACCTCGCTCGGGCCGTGGGACGTGATCCTGCAGCTGCGTGACGCGGGCATCCCGGTCGTGATCACGGAGCCCGAGCGCAGCCTCGGCAACATCGACCAGATCACCCGCCAGGTGGCCGCGGCCCTCGGCGTGCCCGAGGCCGGCGAGAAGCTGGTCGAGCGGACGTCCAAGGAGCTGACCGCGACCAGGGCCGAGATCGCCAAGGTCGCGCCGGACGACGTCTCCGACCAGCTCCGGACCGTCTTCATCTACGCGCGCGGTGGCTCCGGCGTCTACTACATGTTCGGCGAGGGCTCGGGCGCCGACTCGCTGATCACCTCGCTCGGCCTGTACGACGTGGCGCACGAGATCGGCTGGAAGGGATCCAAGCCGCTCACCGACGAGGGCATCGTCGCCGCCCAGCCCGATGTGATCCTGATGATGAGCAAGGGCCTGGAGTCGGTCGACGGCGTCGACGGACTGCTGAAGAGGTTCCCGGCATTGGCCAACACGCCCGCCGGTCAGCATCGCCGCGTGGTCGACATGGCCGACTCGGAGATCCTCGGCTACGGCCCTCTGGCCGCGCAGGTGCTCAACGCCCTCGCGGTCGCCGTCTATGCACCCGCCGCGATCGGCGGGAAGTGACCCGATGGCGACCATGACGGGTCTCAGTGCCCCCGCGACTCCCGCCGTGTCCCGGCGGGCGATCGTCTTCGGCGGGCTGACGCTGGCCCTGCTGGTGATGGTGGTCGTCTCCGCCGGCCGCGGCCAGGTCGCCATCCCGGCCGGCGAGGTCGTCGGCTCGATCCTGCACCGGCTCGGCCTGGACTGGGGCACGATGCCGACGCACCCCCAGGGCGAGGCCGTGCTCTGGCAGGTCCGGTTCCCCCGGGTGGTGATGGGCATCGTCGTCGGCGCCGCGCTGGCGGCGGCGGGCGCGATGATGCAGGGCGTCTTCGGCAACCCGCTGGCCGAGCCGGGCGTCGTCGGCGTCTCCTCGGGCGCGGCGCTGGCCGCCGCCTCCTCGATCGCCTTCGGGATCGGCGTCTTCGGCAACTGGACGATCCCGCTGTTCGCCTTCGCCGGCGGTCTGGTGACCACGCTGCTGGTCTATGCGATGTCCCGCGACGGCGGCCGTACCGAGGTGGTCACCCTGGTGCTCACCGGCATCGCGGTCAACGCGGTCGCCAGTGCCGGCATGGCCTTCGTGATGTTCGCCGCCGACACCCAGGCGCGCGAGCAGATCGTCTTCTGGACGCTCGGGTCGCTCAACGGCACCCGCTGGCAGTACGTCGCGCTGGTGGTCCCGCTCTGCCTGATCGGCCTCCTCGGCGCCTTCCTGCTGGCCCGTCAGCTCGACCTGCTCTCCCTGGGCGACCGCGCGGCCCGCCACGTCGGGGTCGACGTCGAGCGGCTGCGCCTGGTGGTGATCGTGCTGGTCTCCCTGCTCACCGCCGCCGCCGTCTCCTTCTGCGGGATCATCGGCTTCGTCGGGCTGGTCGTGCCGCACCTCATCCGGATCGTCCTGGGCCCCGGTCACAAGGCGCTGGTGCCGGCCAGCGCACTGGGCGGCGCGGTGCTGCTGGTCGCGGCCGACCTGGTCGCCCGGACGGCGGTTCCCTACGCCGACCTGCCGATCGGGATGCTCACCGCGCTGGTGGGCGGTCCGTTCTTCTTCTGGCTGCTGCGCCGGACCCGGCGTACCGCGGGAGGCTGGGCATGAGCGCTCCCGAGATCGGCCGGGACGCGGGTGTCGCCGCGCTGGAGGTGCACGGCATCTCCGTGGCGATCGACGGCCACGCGATCCTGCAGGACGTGTCCGTGTCGGTGCGCGCCGGTGAGGTGGTCGCGCTGGTCGGCCCCAACGGCGCCGGCAAGTCCACCCTGCTCGGCGTGATCTCCGGTGACATCGAGCCGACGGCCGGCCGGGTGTGCCTGCACGGCCAGGCGCTGGCCGGCTACTCCGCGCGCGAGGCGGCCCGTGAGCGGGCGGTGCTGCTGCAGGAGCAGCGGCTCGCCTTCGGCTTCCGCGGTCACGAGGTCGTCGAGATGGGCCGGACGCCGTGGTACCGAAGCCCGCAGCAGGACCGTGACGAGGTCGCGGTGGCCGAGGCGATGGACCGCACCGACGTCGTGGAGTTCGCCGAGCGGCTCTTTCCCTCGCTCTCCGGCGGGGAGAAGTCACGGGTCTCCTTCGCCCGGATCCTTGCCCAGGAGACCGCGGTGGTGCTGCTCGACGAGCCCACCGCCGCGCTGGACATCCGCCACCAGGAGCAGGTCCTGGCGGTCACCCGCGACATGGCCGGCGAGGGCCGGGCCGTCGTGGTCGTGCTGCACGACCTGTCCCTTGCGGCCGCCTGGGCCGACCGGGTCTGCGTGCTCGACCGTGGGCGGGTCGCGGCGATCGGCACACCGCACGAGGTGATCACGGCCGAGCTGCTGAGCAGCGTCTACGAGCACCCCGTCGACGTCATCGACCACGACGGCTGTCTCGTCGTGGTCCCGCGCCGGAGCCGGCCGGCGCCCCATCGCGATCTGCTTGCCGGGGTCACCCAGGCCGAGGTCACACAGGAGGAGGCACCATGCCCGGGCTGAGGACCATCGTGAGTCGCCGCGCGGCCGTGCTGACCGCGCTCGCGCTGCTTGCCGGAATGCTGCTCATCGCCGCGCCCGCCGCCGCGGCGGCGAGGGTGAGCGTCAGCAACAACCAGGGTGGCGCGGCGATCGACCCCACCTACGCGACCACGCTGACACTGAAGGGCCGCGGCTTCCAGTCGATCGCCAAGGGCCATGGCGGGATCTACGTCCTCTTCGGCGCGGTGCGCGGCCAGTGGCGGCCCAGCCAGGGCGGCAAGAGCGGTTCGAACTACTTCTCCGTGCCCGACAGCGAGAGCAAGAGCAACGGCGGATTCGCCAAGTTCGTGGCGTTCCCCGGCAGTGACACCGCCGGCTCCGCCAACGGCGGCACCATCTCGGCCAACGGCTCGTGGTCGACCACGATCAACGTGCCGGGCGCGACCTTCAAGACCTACGACCGCGACGGCAAGGTCGCCACGATCGACTGCCGCAAGGACACCTGCGGCGTGCTCACCATCGGTGCCCACGGGGTCGTCAACGGCCGCAACGAGACTTTCACCCGGGTCGGCGTGAAGAGCCTGTACGACGCCAAGGCCGAGGGCCAGACGCGGTCCCAGACGCAGACCCAGGGACAGGCCCAGGCACCGGCCCAGGCGGCGGCCCAGGAGCCGGCCGAGGGCTCCGCTCCGGTCGACGCGCAGGCGCCGACCGCCGCCACGCCGGTTGCTCCCGCTGTCCCCGCCGGCCCACCCGCCCTGACCGTCGATCGAGCCTCGGCCAAGCCGGGCCGGATCGTGGCCTTCAGCGCCACCGGCCTGGCCCCGGGCAGCCAGGTCAGCGCGACCTTCGACGACGGCCGGGCCGGCGTCGGTCCGCTCACCGTCGGCGGCAACGGCCAGGTCGCCGGCCTGCTGCAGCTCCCCGGCGACCTGGGAACGGGCACCTACGAGCTGCGCCTGGTCGGCGAGGGCGAGCTGCCCAGCGTCCGCTTCGCCGTCGTGAGCGACGCCGTCCCGATCTCGGCTGACCGTGACTGGAGGCCGATCGTCTTCGCCGCGGCCGGCGGAGTCGTGCTGCTCGGCGCGATCGCCTTCGCCGTCGTACGTCGTAGGAGGATCCGTGCGCACTGACCTGTCCCGTCACCCGATCCGGCTGCTGGCCGGCCTGTTCGCGGCGCTGATCGTGGCGATGGCGCTGCTTCCGGTGCCGGCCCTGGCCGACGACACGGCACCGACTCCCGCCGCGGTCGAGCAGCCGGCCGAGGAGAGCCCGTCCGCGCAGTCGGCCGAGGACGCTGCACCGGCAGGCACGCCGTCACCGGTGGCTGAGTC
>CAZTHV010000232.1:1310-5599 GCA_964613165.1 uncultured Marmoricola sp. | reverse complement strand
CGGCATCGACGGCCGGCTGCCGCTCAACACCAATGGCGGCCAGCTCGGCGAGGCCTACATCCACGGCATGAACGGCATCGCCGAGGCGGTCCGGCAGGTCCGCGGCACCTCGGTCAACCAAGTGGAGGGCGCCGCCCACGTCCTGGTCACGGCAGGCACCGGCGTCCCCACCAGCGGCCTCATCCTCTCCCGCTGAGCCGTTCGAGGTCGGGCCCTCGACAGTGTCAGAGTGAACCCCTATACCAGAACACATGTTCGATCTGCTGGCAACCGAGCTCTCCGGAGCCGCTGCAGCCTCGGTGCTGGGCGCCGGGCGGGTCAACGACTGGGTCCGGAGGCTGGGAGCAGCCCCGATCGTGGGCGATGAGGCTGCGATGGTCGATGAGCTGACCGCGTTGGAGCAAGCCAAGTCGGCCATTGCGGCCCGGCAGGCAAGGCTTGCGGTGGCGCTGGCGGATTCCCAGGCCGCTGCGCATCCTGCTCACGATTCCGTCCAGGCCGAGGCGTCAGTGGGCGCCCAGGTCGGGCTGGCCCGGAGGACCTCACCGTTCCGGGGGCGGGCGGCGCTGCGACTGGCCCGGATGCTGTGCCTGGTCATGCCGTTCACCCTCGATGCTCTCGCGGCAGGCGAGATCAGCGAATGGCAAGCCACGCTGATCAGCCGTGAGGTCACCACCTTGGATCGTCCCGAGCGTGCCCAGGTGGACCTTGAGCTCGCCGGCCGCCTGGGGCCGATGGGAGACCGCCGCATCGCCAGCGAGGCCCGCCGGATCGCGGACCGCCTCGACCCCGAGGCAGCGCTCCACCGACTGACCGGCGCCGAGAACGAGCGGCGCGTGTCCATCCGGCCGATCAAAGACGGCATGGTCCAGCTCTCCGCCCTGCTCCCCATGGTCACCGGGATCAGCGCCTACGCCGCCCTCCACAGCCACGCCAAGAGCACGAAGAACGCCTGCGACCCGCGTGAGATCGGGCAGATCATGGCCGACGAGCTCGCCACCCGCCTCACGACTCCTGCGAATGCCGAGAAGCCCCTCGTCGCCGGATCTTGCGGTCAACCTGGTCATGACCGAGCACACCCTGATTCGTCGCGGCGATGATGCCGCGAGTGTGATCGGCCCCGACGGTGTCCACTACGGCACAATCCCCGCGTTCCTCGCCCGAGGACTGGCTCGCACGGCCGACCGGGTCTGGATCCGCCGCCTCTACACCGCGCCCGGCACCGGGGAACTGGTCGCCGTGGACAGCCGAGCCCGGGTCTTCAACGGACGCCTCCGCGACCTCGTCATCTGGCGCGACCAGGTCTGCCGCACCACCGATCCAAGGCGCCAGGCATGTTGCGAAGATCGCCGCGCCCGAGGGCTCTTCGGGGGAATCGCAGTTGGCCCGGGTCGTCATCCTCCGGGGAGGTCAACTGGCATCCGTGCTGTCATGAGCGGCTCTGGGGTGTCCCAGACGCTCGCGCCGCCCGCGAAGCTCACTGCGTCTACTTGTGTGAGACGTGTTGGGTCAGAGGCGGAGGTCGAGTTGGCCGCGGGCGAGCTCCTCCAGAACAACGCCGTGCTGCGAGGCGAGCGCGGCGAGATCGGTCTCGATACCGGCGAGGACCTGGTCGGCGTCGGCGCGGAGGCTGTCGACGGTGAGGCCGGCGAGCTCGCCGGCGACGTACCGCTCGGCGACGTCGGCGAAGGCGACGCCGGGATCGGTCGGGTCCGGGCTGCGGAAGGGGTCGTCGACACGGAGGCGCAGCGTGGCGACGAGGACGAGCTGCGCGCCCTCGGCGCTGGTGCTGTGCGCGACCAGGGGGATCTCGGTCGGCTCCAACGACACCGTGCGCGTGCGCTCGAGCAGTGGCCAGATCACTACCAGGCCGGGGCCGCCGACCCGGACCGGACGGCCTCGGCGGCTCACCACCACGCGCTCGCTCGCCGCCGCGTGCCGGCATCCGGCGATGACCAGGACCAGGGCCAGGGCCAGCGCGAGGACGAGAAGGGCGGCGAGCATAGGGCCAGTCTCGCCGGGGGAGCCTCGCCGCCCCATCCGTGCTACCACCCATCTTCCCCGCCGATGCTTGGGTCCTACGGCGACTTGGGACAGGCTTCGTCCATGAGGGAGCGCAGCGAGCGAGTCATTCAGTACTGCGCACGAGGCGGCTCGGGCATGACCGCAGCACTGCGCCGCTCCGGTCAGGGCCGCTCCGGTCAGGGCCGCTCCGGTCAGGGCTGCTCCGGCCGGGGAGGACGCGTATGCGCGCCGTGACCCGGTTGCCGCTGTTCTGGCGGGTGTGCCTGATCAACGGCGTCGTCTTCCTGCTGGGGACCGCCCTGCTGGCGTTCACGCCGGCGACGGTCTCCTCGCGCGTGGTGCTCTCCGAGGCGGTGGTCCTGGTCGTGGGGCTCGGCGTGATCGTGACCACCAACGCGCTGCTGCTTCGCGGCAGTCTGGCGCCGCTGGACCGGCTGGCGCGGCGGATGGATGCCGCGGAGCTCTCCGGCACGGCGAGCGGCGGGAGCCGGGACGCGTGGTCGGGGGGAGGAGTCGCGGTCGGGCTGGAGCAGAGCTTCGAGGCGATGATGGCCCGGCTCGAGCGCGAGCGCCGGCTGGGCACCGAGCGGGCGCTGGCCGCTCAGGAGGCCGAGCGCAGCCGGATCTCCCGAGAGCTGCACGACGAGGTCGGCCAGAACCTCACCGTGGTGCTGCTCGGCCTCAGCCGGGCCGTGGACCGGGCGCCGGTCGAGATGGTTCCGGAGCTGGAGTCGCTGCGCGAGGCGGTCCGGGCCGGGCTGGAGGACGTCCGGGGCGTGGCGCGGCGGCTGCGCCCCGACGTGCTCGCCGACCTCGGTCTGCAGGCGGCGCTGGTGGCGCTCACCCGCGACATCGGTGCCCAGGCGGGCCTGCGGGTGCGCCGCTCGCTCGGATTGGCGCTGCCGGACCTGCCGGAGGACGTCGAGCTGGTCGTCTACCGGATCGCGCAGGAGGCGCTGACCAACGTGGCCCGGCACGCCCACGCCAGCGGGGTCGAGGTCGCGCTGAGCCGGCAGGGCACCGCGCTGGTGCTCACCATCGCCGACAACGGCCGCGGCTTGCGCGGTGCGGTCCCGGGCGCCGGGGTGCGTGGAATGACCGAGCGTGCCGAGCTGATCGAGGCCGAGCTGAGCATCGGGGGCCGCGAGGGCGGCGGCACCGTCGTCCGGCTCGTCGTACCGGAGCGGGGAGCCACGGAATGAACAACACCCGGATCCTGCTGGCCGACGACCATGCGCTGGTCCGGCAGGGCATCAGGATGATCCTGGATGCCACTCCCGATCTGCAGGTGGTGGCCGAGGCCGCCGACGGCGAGGAGGCGGTCAAGATCTGCCGGTCCACTCGGATCGACCTTGCCGTGCTGGATGTGGCGATGCCGCGGATGACCGGCCTGCAGGCGGCCCGGGAGATCACCCGCCGCGATGGCGGGCCGCAGGTGCTGATGCTCTCGATGTACGACCACGAGCAGTACTTCTTCGAGGCGCTCCGGGTCGGCGCCGCCGGATATGTCCTGAAGTCCGCCGCCGACCGCGACCTGGTCGACGCCTGCCGGGCCGCGGTCCGCGGCGAGTCCTTCGTGTACGCCGGAGCACTGACCGCCCTGATGCGCCACCACCTGGACCGGGCCGCTCGGGGCGAGGTGGCGTCGCGGCTGCTCACCGCGCGCGAGGACGAGGTGCTCAAGCTGATCGCCGAGGGCCACAGCACCCGTGAGATCGCCGAGACGCTGGTGATCAGCCCCAAGACCGTCGAGCGGCACCGCGCCAACATCCTGTCCAAGCTGGGCATGCGCGACCGCACCCAGCTGACCCGCTACGCGATCCGCTCGGGCCTGATCGAGCCGTGAGAGTGCGGTTCGGCTCGCTCAGCCTTCTCCGCGCCGCTTGAGATAACGCTCGAACTCGCGGGCGATGGCCTCGCCGCTCGCCTCGGGCAGCTCCGCGGTGTCCTTGGACTCCTCCAGGCCGCGGACGTACTCGGCGATCTCCTCGTCCTCCTCGGCCAGCTCCGCCACGCCGCGCTCCCAGGCGCGGACCTCGTCGGGAAGGTCGCCGAGCGGCACCGGCGTCTCCAGCACCTCCTCGACCTGATGCAGCAGCGCGAGCGTGGCCTTGGGGCAGGGCGGCTGCGGCAGGTAGTGCGGCACCGCCGCCCAGAAGGAGACCGCGGGCAGGTCGTCGGCGTGCTCCAGGACGCCTGCGTCCGCCTCGACATTCCGTCGGTCTCCTACTGGGCCGCGGTACCTCATTACGTGGCGCAGCCGC
>CAZTHV010000232.1:0-1300 GCA_964613165.1 uncultured Marmoricola sp. | reverse complement strand
CCTGGAGCACGCCGACGACCCCGGTCGGCCCCTCGTAGGTCGACGGCTCCAGCTTGAGCCGGTCGTCGAGGTCCAGCTCGGTGGCCGTGCCGGTGACCGGGATCGGCCGGGTGTGCGGGGTCTCCGCCAGGAGCGCGCCCAGAGTGACCACCAGCTCGGTGCCCAGCTCGTCGGCCGCGGCGAGCAGCTCGGCGCAGAACTGACGCCAGCGCATGCTCGGCTCGATGCCGCGGATCAGGACGACGTCGCGATCGGCACGCGGTGGCCGGGCCACGTACATCTGGGTGGAGGGCCAGGTGATCCGGCGGATGCCGTCGCTCCCGGTGCCCACCTGGGGGCGGTTGACCTGGAAGTCGTAGAAGTCCTCCGGATCCAGTGCGCCGACCAGGCGGGCGTCCCAGACGTCGATCAGGTGGTCGATGACGTCGGTGGCGGCGCCGGCGGCGTCGTTCCAGCCTTCGAAGGCGCTGAGCAGGACCGGCCGGACCAGCCCCTGGACCTCCTCGATCTCGATCACGACGCCAGCCTAGCCAGGAGAGGCGGTCCTGATGAGACGGTGACCCTCCGTGGGCCGCCGTACCCCGTACACTTTCCGGGTCGAGAGGCGTTGCAACGGGACCGTCTGTCCCGCCACGCTCGGCAACGAGTCAGCAAGGACGCCTTCCGACAGGAAGGAGTCGTCGTGACCGACCGCGAGCGCCACTGGCGTCCGGACTGCGCACCGGAGCTCACCCGCGCGATGACCGAGCGGATCCTCGTCGTCGACGGCGCGATGGGCACCGCGATCCAGCGCGATCGCCCCTCGGAGGAGGGCTACCGCGGCGAGCGCTTCGCCGACTGGCCGGTCGACCTGATCGGCAACAACGACCTGCTCACCCTGACCCAGCCCTCGATCATCGCCGGGATCCACTCGGACTACCTCGACGCCGGCGCGGACATCATCGAGACCAACACCTTCAACGCCAACGCGATCTCGCTGTCGGACTACCGGATGGCCGAGCTGGCCTACGAGCTCAACTACGAGGCGGCCCGGCTGGCCCGGGTGGCCTGCGATGCCGCGACCGAGCGGACGTCGGACCAGCCGCGGTACGTCGCCGGCGCGATCGGGCCCACCACCCGGACGGCCTCGATCTCCCCGGACGTCAACGACCCCGGGGCCCGCAACGTCGGCTACGACCAGCTCGTCGAGGCCTACACCGACGCTGCCCGCGGCCTGCTCGACGGCGGCGCCGACCTGATCTTCGTCGAGACCATCTTCGACACCCTCAACGCCAAGGCGGCGATCTTCGCGCTCGACGCG
>CAZTHV010000231.1:0-5602 GCA_964613165.1 uncultured Marmoricola sp. | reverse complement strand
TGCCTCGGTCGAAGTACTGCGGATGGAAGGCCACCACGTTGTCCGGGGTGACCTGATAGATCGGCAGCCACCAGTTCAACTGCATCATCGGTGCCGAGTACCAGGTGTCGCGATGCGGATGGAAGGCGTAGGCGATGCCGGTGGTCAGATAGTCGTCCGAGGTCGACGTGCGGAGCCGCGGCACGTCGAAGTAGGTCAGCTCGGGGTCGCAGCCGTGCTCGATCAGGATCGCGCGCAGATGGGTCTTGGACTCTTGGTGGTGGATGAACGCCGGCTTGAGCGCGCTGAGCACGGCGGCGTACTCGTCGACGTCCATGTCGTACTGCGCGGTCTCCGGGTCACGACCCCTGAACGCCTCCTCCACCAGCTCGCGGGTGAACGCGACGAACGCCTCGACGGCCGGGGAACGGGTGTGGACGACGAGGTCGCCGGAGTAGAGCGCGTGCCGTCGTTGGTCGTCGGTGTACGCCGGGTCGACGATCACACTGGTCACGGGAGCCTCCCAGCACTGTGGACGGGAAAACGCTGTGGACGGGAAATCTGGCGATCACGGGCCGTCGGGCCATCCCCGCGATCACAGCCGACCGCGACCGCCACGGGGCGAGAACCGCGGGGTGGATACCTGACATTGGGGACTCGGCGCCGGGTCTCCTGCCGTGGCGTCGCCGATGCCTTGGACAGACGCCGGCGATCGTCGCGATACTTCGTGATCGTGGACCTTCTCCTGTCGGGCAGACGAGCCTTCGTGACGGGCGCGAGCCGGGGCATCGGGCTGGCGATCGCGCGAGGCCTGGCCCTGGAGGGGGCCGTGGTGTCGATCGGCGCCCGCACCCCCGACGGCCTCGCGGAGGCGGTGGCCGGGCTGGGGCGCGAGGGCCTGGCGGTCCACCCGTACGTCGTCGACGTGACCGACCAGGCGGAGCTCGAGGCCGTGATCGCCCGGTCCGCGACCGAGCGTGGCGGGCTCGACCTGATCGTGGCCAACGCGGGCGGTTCGCGGGGCGGTGGCCTGCAGACCTCCACCGCCGATGACTGGAGCTACACGCTGGGCCTCAACGTCGTCCACGCCGCCACGGCGATCCGGGCGGCCCTGCCCTGGCTGTCGGTCTCCGGCCAGGGAGCGGCGCTGGTGATCGGCTCGATCAGTGGCTGGAAGCCTCGGGCCAGCTCGTCGTACGCCGTCGCGAAGGCCGCCGAGATCCACCTCGCCCCGGCACTCGCCGTCGAGCTGACTCGTGAGCGGGTCCGGGTGAACACCCTCAGTCCGGGGTCGGTCATGTTCGACGGCGGGCGCTGGGCCCGGACCCGGGCCGCCGACCCGGATGCCCACGAACGGTTCGTCACCGAGAACCTTCCCGGTGGTCGCCTCGTGACCCCGGAGGAGGTGGCTGACGCCGCCTGCTTCCTGCTGAGTCCGCGAGCGGCCGGCATCAACGGCGCTCACCTCGCCGTCGACGGCGCCCAGGACCGCCCGACGGATCGACCGGTGTATCCGTGACCCGCCGATGATCCGCGGCGGCCGCCGGATACCCAAAATGAGGGGCCGGCACGGCCGATCGGCGTAGCCCGGCCCCCACCGGGATCAAGGTCATGCCGGATCAGCCTCATCTCACGCTCCAGGAGACAGCCGCGATGACCGAGTGCGACACCGCCGTCATCGGCGCTGGGCCCTACGGCCTCTCCGTCGCCGCGCACCTGCGTGGCAGTGCTGCCGACTTCCGGATCTTCGGCAGGCCGCTGGAGACCTGGCGCGCTGCCATGCCACGCCGGATGTACCTGAAGTCGGACGGGTTCGCCTCGAACCTCTCCGCCCCGGAGCCCGGCTCCACTCTGGCGGACTACTGCCGCGACCACGGCCTCTCCTACCACCCCACCGAGCTGCCGGTCCCGCTGGAGACCTTCGTGGCCTACGGCCTGGACTTCCAGCGGCGGTACGTCCCCGACCTGGAGGAGCCGGACGTGACCTCGGTGGTCCGCGACGGTCGCCGGTTCCGGCTCGCCCTCGACGACGGCGAGGAGCTCCGGGCAAGGCAGGTCGTCGTCGCGGCCGGCATCACCCACTTCGCGTCGCTGCCGGCGATCTTCGACGGGCTCCCACCCGAGCTGGTCAGCCATTCCAGCGCGCATCGCGATCTCTCCGGCTTCAGCGGCCGGCGGGTGACCGTGATCGGCGCCGGGTCGTCCGCGGTCGAGCTGTCGGTCGGGCTGGCTCGAGCGGGCGCCCGGAGCCGGCTGGTGGCACGCGGCCGGAGCGTCCGCTTCGCCTCGCCGCCGTCCCGGGAACGGCGTACCCTCCTCAGCAGGCTGCGCAGACCCGGCTCCGGTCTCGGGCCCGGATGGCGCTCCCGGGTCAGTTGCGATGCGCCGGACCTCTTCCGGTGCCTGCCGGCCGGTTGGCGGCCCGAGATCGTCCGGCGACACCTCGGCCCCAGCTCGCCATGGCACCTGAAGACGCCGTTCGACTCCTCGGTCGAGGTCATCACCGGCTACTCCCCACAACGCGCCGAGCCGACCCCGGACGGCGTCAGGCTGGTGCTGGCCGGCGCCCACGGCGAGGCGCCGATCACCGTCCAGTCCGAGCACGTCGTCTGTGCGACGGGCTACCGGGCCGACGTCGGCCGGCTGAGGTTCCTGGACCCGGCCGTGCGCGCCCAGCTGCGGACCGTCGCAGGGACCCCGGTGCTCTCCCGCGGGTTCGAGTCCTCAGTGCCCGGGCTGTACTTCGTCGGCCTGGCCGCCGCGACGTCGTTCGGACCGCTGATGCGCTTCATGTACGGCGACGAGTTCGCCGCGCGCCGGATCACCCGGGATCTGCTCAGGTGTGCCGCCTGACGGGGGCGGAGCTCCGTCGCGGAGGCGAGACCACCGTGTTCGCCTTCGCGGGCGCGGGGGGCGCGGTCGACGAGCTGGTGCCCCTGGCAGACGCGCTCACCGGCGATCCGAGGGTCGTCGCCCTGGCGCTGGCGGCGGAGACCGGTGGGGTCGACACGGTCGAGACGATGGCGGGCGCGGCCGTCGCTCTCATCCGGGCCGAGCAGCCGCGAGGTCCCTACCGGCTGCTCGGGTACTCCTTCGGGGGACTGCTCGCCCTGGAGTCGGCGCGACTGCTGAGCGACGCCGGTGACGCGGTGGCGTTCGTCGGGCTCGTCGACTCGGTGTTCGACCAGCGGTACTGGCCGACCGCGCTGTTCCTGGGGGCGACTGGGCGTCGTACCCTCCAGCACGCTCGCGGACTGGCGGGCCGGTCGCCGGCCCATGCGGCTCAGGAGCTGACCGAGCGGACCGCACGACTGGCCGGAAGGGTGCTCAGCCGGTACCGGCCCGCAGTCGAGGGCACCACCGGTCCGGCGACGCCCCAGGACGCCAACGTCGCCGTGATGGCGCGGTGGCGCCCCCGCGTCTTCCTCGAGGCGGTGACCCTCTTCGCCGCCACCGGCACCGACTTCGGGTGCGACCTCGCCGCTCTGTGGCGGCCCTGGCTGCCACGACTCACCCTTCGCCGGGTGCCGGGCCACCATCTCGACCTGATCCGGACCGCCACGGGTGCGGCACGACTGGGCCGCGCCGTCAGCGAGGAGCTGGAGCCGCCGTCACCGCAGCTCAAGGTGCTTCTCGCGACCACGTTCCGCTGGCCGGGCGCCGCCAGGCTGGCCGTGGACTTCCACGAGGTCGGCTGCGTCGTCGACGCCGTCGCGCCCCGGGGCAGTGCGCTGCACGCGGTCACCGCCGTGAACCACGGCTACCGGCTCGGCCTGGCCGACCCGATCGGCTCCCTGCGGCGCGCGATCGAGTCGTCGGCCGCCGATGTGATCGTCCCGTTCGACGACCGGACCCGGCAGGCGCTCTCGCTGCTCCACACCCGGTCCGACCCACGCACCGAGACGGGCGCACGGCTGCGTCGGCGACTCGAGCGATCCCTCGGCGCGCCGGAGAGGTTCGGCTGCCTGTACTCCCGCGAGGCCGTGATGACGATCGCGCGGGCGTGCGGGGTGAGCTGTCCACCGACCGCCGCCGTGGGCTCGGCCCACGATCTCTCGACCTGGTTCGAACAGCACCCAGGGCCTGCGGTGCTCAAGACCGATGGGAGCTGGGGTGGCCGTGACGTCGCGATCGTGCACGACGAGGCCGAGGGACGGCGGATCTGGCGGGAGATGAGCCGGCCCTCGCTCGCCCGCGCGCTCAAGCGTCTCCTGGTGGAGGGCGACCCCTGGGCGCTTCGAGCCTGGTGCGCACGGACCCGCCCGTCCCTCTCGATCCAGGCCTACGTCGCGGGTCGGCCGGCGAACGCCGCGATCGCCTGCTTCGGGGGCACCACGCTGGGGACCGTCCAGGCCGAGGTCGTCGAGAGCAACGGACCGACCGGTCCCTCGACGATGGTGCGGCTCATCGACAATCCCGACATGACCTACGCCGCCACGTCGGTCGTCGGCAGCCTCGGGCTGTCCGGGCTCTGCGGTCTGGACTTCATCCTCGACGACGACGGCCGCGCGCATCTGCTCGAGCTCAATCCCCGCGGCACGCCGACCTCGCATCTCCTCGCGGCGGACGGCACGGATCTGCTGACGGCGTTGCGGACCGCCTTCGGGTACAAGCGGCCACCGGCGCGAGCGGTGTCGCGCTCGACCAACCTGGTGGCGCTGTTCCCCCAGGAGCCGAGCCGCGACGTGTCCAGCGCCAGTCTGTGGCTCGCCCACCACGATGTCCCGGCGTACGCGCCCGATCTGGTCGCCTACGTGCTGGCCGGCGACCGACGGGCCCGGCGGATGGCGCCGTTGCCCGTCTCGACCCGATCGCTCGGGCTGCGCGGCCGGCACCGGAGGGCGGTGACCTGGTGAGAGCGGGCATCGAAGAGCCCGGGCGGGAACGCGCGGAGGCGGCACGACGATGGACGGTCAACGTCACGGTGCACGGGATCGGGCCGACCACCCGGGCCATGGACGACGGCGAGCGACGGATGTGGATCACGGTCGACCAGTTCGAGGGGCTGCTCGACGCCGTGACCGGACACCCTGAGGTCACCGTGACCTTCGACGACGGCAACCTCTCCGACCTGGAGATCGGACTGCCCCGGCTGCTGGAGCGAGGTCTCACGGCCCGGTTCTTCGTGCTCGCCGGGCTGCTGGGCGAGCCGGGCCGCCTCGATGCATCGGACGTACGCGAGCTGCACGACGCCGGGATGGTCATCGGCTCGCACGGCTGGGCGCACCAGGACTGGCGGACGCTGGCCTGGGGCCCACGAGAGTCGGCGGCGGTCGAGGATGAGATGGTGCGCGCCCGCCGGCTCCTCGGACGGCTCGCCGGCACCGACGTGTCCGAGGTCGCGATCCCGTTCGGCTCCTACGACCGACACGTGCTGGCCGCTCTCCGCCGGACCGGCGTCACCCGGGTCTACACCAGCGACGGCGGCTGGGCGCGAACCGGTGCCTGGCTGCAGGCCCGCACGAGCATCCGCGCCGACACCGGTCCGGCCTGGCCACGACAGATCATCGACGAGCGGCCGGCACCCCACCGGCGAGCACGCGCGCGTGTCGTCCGAGCCGTCAAGCGCCTGCGCGGGGCTCCGCGCCGAGAACAGGCAGGCTGAGCGACCGGCTCCCTCATT
>CAZTHV010000230.1:3933-5619 GCA_964613165.1 uncultured Marmoricola sp. | reverse complement strand
CGGGCCTGGCGCTGCGTCAGACGCACGGCGTCGATGCTCTGGTTGATCCGCGCGATGCGCACGCCGTAGACCCGCTCCAGCAGCGCGGAGATGGGGCCATCCAGACGATCGAGGCGCTGATCGATGCCGATGAGCTCGGTATCGACGTAGGCTTTGGTGAGGCAGATGGGATCGGCGCCGCCGGGGACGTTGCGGATGCTCTCGACCTCGAGCCAGGCATGACCCGGGCGGCTCTCGAGCTGCTCCGCCAACGCCGGCGACGCAACGACACGCTTGGTCCGCAATACCTGGACTCGCGTCGTCTCGGCGTACTGGAGAAAATCGCGGATCGAGTTGGTCGGCTGGCGATAACTCGCGGAGGGCGTTCGGGCCACCACTTCGGTACCCGCCCGACGGCGGCGGCTGATGAGCCCCGCGTCACGCAGGCGGCGGAGCGCCTCGCGCACGGTATGACGACTCACGCCGTAGCTGTCGGTGAGCATGAGTTCCGTCGGGAGCCGACCGCCGACCGGATACTTTCCCTTGGCGATCAGCTCGATCAGCTCGTCGGCCAGTTGCTGATAGCGAGGAACCGCGGCGCTCCCGTTGTCCGCCGGTCGGCGCATCACACGCTGCGACGGCCGCTTCGGCCGAGCCGGGGTGGAACGGCCCCGTTTGGGTCCGCGGTTGGTAGACGCAGTCACGGCACCCAATATACCCGAATCGACCCGTCAGGTACCACATCCCGTCCCGATACGGATTCCCGAACGCCCGCGAGGCTCCTATGACGATGCACCCCACTCCGACGACCGCCCCGCCGCGCCGGCGGACCGCCGTACCCGCGTGCCTCGCCACGTTGGGGCTGCTGCTCTTTGTCCTGCCCGCCACGTCACAGACCGTCGTGATCCGCGCGGGAGGCATCGCCGACCCGGTGGCCGGCACCACGAGCGGTCCCGCGACCATCGTGGTCAAGGACGACCGAATCGAAGCGATCGGGCGCGACGTCCCGATCCCCGCAGGCGCCACCGTGGTCGACCTCTCCACCTCCATCGTCTCTCCGGGCCTGATCGACACCCATACCCACCTTGCGGCTGCGTACGAACCCGGCGCCACCCGGCTCCGCGAGTATACCATCGCGGTGTCGACCGCCGAGCGGGCGCTGCAGGGGGTGGTGAATGCGTGGCAGATGCTCGAGGCCGGCTTCACCACGGTGCGCGACCTGGGCAACGCGGGAAACCAGGCCGATGCCGCGCTCGCCGCCTTCTTCGGCAGCGGCGACCGGCGGCGGGCGGCGGTCTATGGCGGCGCCGCGCTCGACAACCTCACCCTCTTCGGCCGGCGGCTCGTCGGGCCTACCATCGTCTACTCCGGCAAGATCATCACGCCCTACGGCGGACAGTTCCTGCTCTCACCCGAGCATCCCGACATCGGCCGCCAGGACTATATCTATGCGGACACCAGGGACGAGCTCCGGCGCGCCATCCGCGAGAACGTGCACCACGGCGCGACCTGGATCAAGATCACTATCGACGACTACCCGTATCGGTACTCGGTCGACGACGTCCGTTTCGTGATCGCGGAGGCTGGCGCTGCAGGGGCCAAGGTGACGGCCCATTGCGTGACGGACGCGGGCGCGCGGATCGCCATCGAAGCCGGAGTGGCCTCGATCGAACACGGCTACGTGATGAGCGACGAAACCCTGGCCCT
>CAZTHV010000230.1:0-3923 GCA_964613165.1 uncultured Marmoricola sp. | reverse complement strand
CGGGCAAATTCTGCTCGCCCGCGGCGGTCGGACCGGGTTAGTCGACACCGACACAAGCGATCGAGGAGCAGGCATGCCGACGCGCGACATGAAGAATTGGGAAACGGCGATCGCCAAGGTCGTCAGCGACGGCGAGACGGAGGAGATCATCGTCCGGGGCCATCGAATGGCCGACCTGATCGGAAATATCACGTTCGCCGAAGCGATGTTCCTGATGCTGCAAGGACGATTGCCGACGAAGCCGCAGGCGCGGGTTCTCGATGCACTTCTGGTGGCCTCGATCGAGCACGGCTACGTGATGAGCGACGAAGCCTTGGCTCTGGCCCGGGAGCAGGGTGTGGTGTTGGTGGGCACTGAGACGCCGGGGATGTTCATGGAGCGGTTCGGCCGGAGCGAGCACGACGCGCGCACCATCGACCGGCTCAGGCGGGCCCACCGGGCCGGCGCCAAGGTGGCGTTCGGCACCGACATCATCCGCGCGCCGGCGGGCATGTCGCGCGGCGCCGTCACCATGTCGGTGATCGATGCGTGGGTCGAGGCCGGCATCCCCGCCGCGGACATCCTCCGGGCCATGACGGCCGACGCCGCCGACCTGCTCGGCATGGCCGGCGAACGGGGACAGATCCGGACCGGCTACTACGCCGATCTCGTGGCCACACCGGTCAGTCCGCTGGCCGATATCAGCACGCTCAAACAGGTCACGTTCGTGATGAAACACGGCGTGGTCATGAAGGAGCCGGCACCGGCGCGCCCCAGATGATTTGAGCGGACATAATTGCAATGGACCGGACCTTTCCTGTTCGGCCGGCGAGAGCTAGCTTTCCTCCTCTCTCCCTTTTCGAGGCAGGACGTCCGTGCATTGCTTCCGATTCCTCGCGGTTCTGGCGCTCGCGGCCCTCCCGGCGAGTCCCGCTGCCGGCCAGGCCAGCCCGCGTTTCGAGGTCACCATCGCGCCTGCCGCGCACTCGGGGCCGCTCACGGGCCGGCTCATCGTAGCAGTTTCCAGGAACGACCAGTTCGAGCCGCGGCTCCAGATCTCGCCTGCCGGCCCCGCCATTTTCGGGATCGACCTGGAGGCGGTGAGCCCCGGCACCTCCATCACCGTCGATGAGCGCGCCCTCGGGTTTCCCTGGAGCCTTGCCGAGCTGCCGGCCGGCGAGTATTCGGTGCAGGCGCTGGTGCGGGTCTACTCGGAGGTGCGGCGCGCCGACGGGCACACCCTCTGGCTCCCGATGAACGACGGCCGGATCGCGACCTTCAACAACGCGCCGGGCACCCTGGTGAGCGAGCCCCGGAAGGTCCGCATCGGCGGCAGCGAACCGGTTCGGATCACGGTAGAGCGCGTGCTGCCCGAGGTGCCGCGCCCCGCCGACACGGACTGGGTCAAACGGATTTCGGTGCAGAGCACGAAACTGACGGCGTTCTGGGGGCGGCCCACGTACATCCACGCCACGGTCCTGCTGCCCAAGGGGTACGCCCAGGAACCCGACCGCCGCTACCCGGCCATCTACACGCTGGGCCACAACGTGCCCTTCCAGTTCCGGACCGATTCGGTCGGACGCGGAATCGGGGAGATCAATCCCGTCACGGGAACCGAAACCGGATTCGACTTCTATAAAGCGTGGATCGCCGACGACTTTCCCCGGGTGATCGCCATCTCGCTGGAGCAGCAGACCCCCTACTTCCCCGACTCCTACTCGGTCAACTCGGCCAACAACGGCCCCTACGGCGATGCGGTGGTCGAGGAGGTCATCCCCGAGCTGGAGCGCCGGTTCCGGATCATCGCGGAACCGTATGCGCGGCATCTGGAGGGCGCGTCGACGAGTGGCTGGCAGACGCTTGCCCTCCAGCTGCGCAACCCGGACTACTTCGGCGGCTCCTGGATTTTTCAGCCGGACCCGATCGACTTCAGTCGGCATCAGCTGGTGGACATCTATCAGAACGAGAACGCCTTCAGCATCCCGGCCGGGCAGTTCATCACCGCAGAGCGGCCGATGCGCCGGACCGTCGAGGGCCAGCCGGTCTGGAGCGTCCGCCAGCTGAGCCGCTTCGAGGCGGTGCTCGGCTCGAAGGGGCGCTCCGGCTTCCAGTTCCAGGCCTGGGAAGCCGTCTACGGACCGGCCGGTCCCGACGGCTATCCCACGCCGCTCTGGGATCCGCTCACGGGCGTGATCGACAAGTCGGTGGCGGCGTATTGGAAGGAGCATGGTTACGACCTGCGCGACTACGCCGAGCGCAACTGGGCCACACTGGGTCCCAAGCTGCGCGGCAAGCTGCGCTTCTTCCTGCCCGACATGGACGATTTCTATCTCAATGTCGCGATGTATCGGTTCGAAGATTTCCTCACGCGAGCCAACCCGGCGAGCGACGCCGAGTTCATCTATGGCCGCCCGATGAAAGGGCACAGCTGGCATCCGTATCCCTGGGCCGAACTGGTGCGGCGGTTTGCGGCCGCCGTCGAGAAAGACAAGCCACTCGGCCGTTAGGCAGCACCCGTTCGGCATCGCGGCGCCCCCGAGTCGGTTTTCGTCCGGCTCGGGGGCTTCGCGTACCCCTCCGATAACCCGCCCGGGAACGTGACCGCTCCGGATTCTTGACAGGTTCGTGAGTTTGTCCGTACATTTGAAAATCATTGGTACGGATCAATAGACCAAACGCCCCTCTGGCCCAGGCCGGTGCGGGCCCCCTCCAGGAGTGGTCCATGACATCACGCACGGCATCCCGCCGCCCCGTTTACCGGGCGGCGCTCACGCTGGCGGGCAGCCTTCTGGTCGCTGCAACGGCGGCCGCCCAGTCGCCCGGTGTCACGACCACGATTACGGGGCGCGTCACCAGCGAGGGCGGCGCACCGGTTGCAGCGGCGCTCGTCACCCTCAAGCGCGTCGGGCTGTCCACCACGACCAACGACGCCGGCGGCTATCGGATCCAGGTCCCGGCCGATCGCGTCCCCGGTGGTCGCGATACGCTGCGCGTCACTCGGATCGGCTACCGTCCGGTCGAGGTGGCGTTCGAGTACGGGTCGGCGGCCATCGCGGTCAACGCCGTCATGACGCCGCAGGCCGTCGTCCTCGAGCAGGTCATCGTGACGGGAACGGCGGGCAACCAGGAGCGCCGTGCCCAGCCGGCAGTGGTCACGACGCTCGACGTGACGGACGTCATGGCCAAGGCGCCGGCGCTCTCGGTCAACGAACTCCTCTCGTCGCGGATCCCCGGCCTCACCATGACGAACGCATCGGGCACGAGCGGCACCCACTCGCGGATCGACATCCGCGGCCAGGCCTCCGTCTCCCTGAGCAACTATCCGCTTGTATTCATCGACGGCGTGCGGGTGGCGGCCGGGTCGCGCAACACGGTGGCCTCAGTGGGCGGGCAGCAGATGAACGCGCTCAACGACCTCAACCCCGACGACATCGAGCGGATCGAGATCGTCAAGGGTCCGGCGGCCGCCACGCTCTACGGCGCCGATGCCTCGGCGGGCGTGATCCAGATCCTCACCAAGCGGGGCCAGGCCGGCACCCGCGGCATGACGCAGCGGGCCTCGATCGAGTACCAGCACATCGACCCCAACTTCGTGCCGTTTACCAACTATGCCGCGTGCCCGGCCGCACTGGTGGCCCCGACCAGCCCGAACCCGCTCTGCCGGGGCCAGGCCGCAGGCACGATCGTGTCGGACAACGTGCTCGAGCGGAACAACGCGATCCGAAACGGCTGGACCGGCTCGCTGCTCTACAGCATCCAGGGCGGCGGCGGCGACTTCGGCTACTTCGCGTCGTTCAGCGGCTACAACGAGGAGGGCACCACGCTGGGCAGCAAGCTCAATCACCGGAACGGCCGGGTCAACTTCAACTGGGTGCCGCGCTCCAACGTCCACGTCGACGTCAACTTGGGGATCGTGCGCGCCAAGGATGCACTGCCCCAAGGCG
>CAZTHV010000229.1:0-5628 GCA_964613165.1 uncultured Marmoricola sp. | reverse complement strand
CTCCAGCAGCTCGTCGTCGAGCGGATGCGGCCACCAGAGCGCGGAGCGGCGCAGCGCCACGCTCGTCCAGGTCGCCGCCGGGTCCACGACGTCGCGCACCCGGACCGCGGCCGGGCCATCGAGCACCGCCGGGTAGCCGAGGAAGCGGGCGGTCCAGGCGTCGGCCGGACGGCTCCACACCTCCCCCAGGCTGCCCTGCTGCACCAGCCGGCCGGCGCGCATCACCGCCATCCGGTCGGCGACGGCGAACGCCTCGTCCTGGTCGTGGGTGACCAGCAAGGCGGTGATGCCGGCACGGCGCAGGATGTCGTGCAGGTCGGTGGCGAGCCGCTCGCGCAGCCCGCGGTCCAGAGCACTGAGCGGCTCGTCGAGCAGCAGCAGCCGGGGCTCCACGGCGAGCGCCCGGGCCAGGGCCACCCGCTGCCGCTCCCCGCCGGACAGGGTCGACGGCCTCCGGTCGCCGTAGCCGGACAGGCCGACGAGGTCCAGCAGCTCGACGACGCGAGGAGAGCGCTGGGCAGCCGGCACCCGGCGCAGCTCGAGGGGATAGCCGACATTGCGAGCCACCGAGCGGTGCGCGAAGAGCTGCCCGTCCTGGAACATCAGCGCGAAGCCGCGCCGGTACGCCGGGACCCGGGTCAGGTCGCGGCCGTCGTACGACACGGAGCCGGAGGCCGGCATCTCCAGGCCGGCGACCGCCCGCAGCAGCGTGGACTTGCCGCACCCCGACGGTCCCAGCACCGCGGTGATCCCGCCGGTCGGCACCGCTAGGTCGACCGCGTCGACGGCGACCGTCGAGCCGAAGCGCACCGTCAGGCCGCGCACCTCCAGTCCGCCCATCTCAGAAGGCTCCCACGCGAGGCACCCGGAGTCTCTCGACGGCGACGACCGCCGCCGCCGTGGCGGCGGCCAGGATCACCGAGGCCGCCATCGCCATCCCGTAGTGCTGCTGGCCCGGGAGCCCGATCAGCCGGTAGATGACCACCGGCAGCGTCGGATGCTCCTCGCGCACCACGAAGCTGGTGGCGCCGAACTCACCGAGCGAGACCGCGAAGGCGAAGCCGGCCGCCGCGAGTGCCGCCCGCCGGGCCATCGGCACGTCGACCGCCAGCAGCACGCGCAGCGGGCCCGCCCCGAGCGTGGCGGCCGCCTCGCGCTGGCGGCTGTCGATCGAGCGCAGCACCGGGACGAGGGTGCGCACCACCAGCGGCAGCGCCACCAGCGCCTGGGCGATCGGCACCAGCCACGGCGAGGAGCGCAGGTCCAGTGGCGGCCGGTCGAGGGCGATCAGGAAGCCGAAGCCGAGGGTGACCGCCGAGACGCCGAGCGGCAGCATCACCACGCCGTTGAGCGCACCCATCCACCGGCGACGGGCGGGCGTGCGCGGCCGCCGGGAGAGCAGGCCGGAGACCAGGAGGCCCAACCCCATCGCCAGGACCGCCGCCTGCACCGCGGTCCACAGCGAGTTGCCCAGCGCGGTGGTCACCGGCACCAGCAGCGCGCCACCGCCATCGTCGTGGCTGCCGAGCGCGCGATAGCTCGCCAGCCCCCAGCCGTCGCCGATCCGGAGAGAGGAGAGCACCAGGGAGGCGATCGGCAGCAGCAGGAAGACCAGCACCACGCCCGTCCAGAGCAGCACCGGCAGGTGGCGTACGCCGGGCCGGGCCGGCCCCAGCGGCGCCCGCTCCAGCGCCGGCGCGGACCGCTGGACCCGGCCGGACAGGACCAGCAGGACCACGATCACCACCAGCTGCAGCAGCGAGAGCGCGGCGGCGGCGCTGAGGTCCAGCTCCTGGGTGGTGAGCTGGTAGATCTCGGTCTCGACGTTGGCGTAGCGCAGGCCCCCCATGGTCAGGACGATCCCGAAGGCCGTGGAGCAGAACAGGAAGACGATCGTGGCCGCGGCGGCGATGCCCGGCCCGACCGCGGGGAGGGTGACGTCTCGGAACACCCGCCACGGCGAGGCGCCCAGCGCCGCGGCCGCCTCCTCCGCGCGCCGGTCCAGCCCCTCCCAGAACGCCCCGACCGTGCGGACGACGACGCTGACGTTGCAGAACACCAGCGCCGCGACGATGGCCGCGGAGCTGCCGTCCAGACCCAGCCCTCCCAACGGGCCGGAGGCCGCGATCAGCTGCCGGAAGGCGACCCCGACCACCACGGTCGGCAGCACGAAGGGAAGCAGCACCACCGCCCGCAGCACACCGGCCATCGGGACCCGCAGCCGGTGCAGGGCGAACGCCACCGGCACCCCGAGGACCAGCGCCAGCACGGTGGCCAGACCGGCCGACCACACGGTGAACCACAGCACCCGGTGGGTGCGCTCGCGGGTCAGCACCTCGGCGACCGCCCCGGGGGCGAAGGAGCCGTCCGGCCAGAACCCGCGCGCCACCATGCTGGCGACCGGGTAGAGGAAGAAGACGACCAGCACGGCCACCGGGATCGCCGTCAGGACGGCGATGCCCAGTCGCGCGCGCAGGGTGAGCATCAGCCGGTAGCGATGTCGCGCCACTCCCGCAGCCACTCGGTGCGATGCTCGGTGATCTGGGCGGCGGGGACCTCCACCGGCTGCGGCGCCGGGGGCGCCCACTTCGCCCACTCCTCGGGCAGGCTCACCGAGGAGTCCACCGGGTAGACGTACATGCTCTCCGGCAGGGCCGCCTGGAAGTCCTTGCTCTGCAGGAAGTCGACGAGCCTCTCGGCACCCTCGGGGTTCTTGGCACCGGCCAGCACCCCGGCGTACTCGACCTGGCGGAAGCAGGTGCTCAGCAGCGCGCTGGTGGTCGGCCGGTCGCCGCCCTCGGGCACGGTGAACGGCGGCGAGGAGGAGTAGGAGACCACGATCGGCCGGTCACCCTGCCCACCGCCCGCGGTGAAGTCGACCTCGTAGGCGTCGGACCAGCCGGAGACGACCTTCACCCCGTTGGCGACCAGCGCTCGCCAGTAGTCCTGCCACCCGTCCGGCATCGCGCCGATGGTGGTGAGCAGGAAGGCCATCCCCGGCGACGACGTTGACGCGCCCGGCACCACCGTCAGGCCCTCGTACGCCGGCTTGACCAGGTCGGCCAGTCCGGTCGGCGGGGCGATCCCCTTCTCGGCGAACCAGGTGTCGTCGAGGTTGAGGCACACGTCCCCGTAGTCGACCGGCGTCAGGTACTCCGCGCCGTCGTCGTCGAGCGCGTACTCCTGGCCCACCTCCTGGGCGGGCCGGTACCTCGCGAGCACCTTCTCCTCCACCGCTCGGCTGGCGAAGGTGTTGTCGATGCCGAAGACCGCGTCGGCGATCGGCGATCCCTTGGTCAGCACCAGCTTGTTGGTCAGGGTCCCGGCGTCGCCCTGCGGCCGGACCACCACCTTCAGTCCGGACTCCTTCTCGAACTCCGCGATCAGGCTCTTCGGGACCGCCCAGGAGTCGTGGGTGGCGAGCACCACCGTGTCCCCCGAGGAGCCGCCCGACGACCCACCACAGCCGGTCAGGGCCGATGCGATCACGAGAGCGAACAGGACGAACAGCGCGCGACGGCGCCTATGACGGGCAGGCAATTGAATCTCTCCTTCGACTTCCTTCGCCGGTGCTAACCGGAGCAGGTTCAAGGGTCTGCGGCTTTTCCGCACTCTCAGCGCCGGGCCGTAGCCGGGGGCGCTCCCCTGTCGTACGAGTCGAATCTAGCCCACACCTCGACGAGTGCGGGTCACCGGGTCACCCAGCGGGCGCGTAGCGGCGCTCGACCTCGCCGGTCCGGGTCACCCGACCCTGGAGAGCCAGCAGGTCCAGATGGGCGAGGGTCTCGAAGGAGGCGAGGACCGCGTCGAAGGGATCCAGCTCGTCACGGCTGCGGTTCCGCTTGGTCCACGGGATCTCGCCGGCGACCTCCCAGGCAGTCTGGGCGCCGGCGACGACCGCCGCCAGGCAGAGATCGAGCCGGTGCGCGTGGAACTCGACCAGCTCGGCCACGCGGGCGTGCGAGCTTGCGGTGACCGGTCCGTGCGCCGGCAGCAGCATCAGATCGGGCAGTGCCCGCACCTTCTCCAGCGAGTCCAGGAAGTCGCGCAGTGGCTGCTCGACCCAGGCCGGCTCGAAGCCGATGGACGGCGTGATCGTCGGGAGCACGTGGTCGCCGGCGAAGAGCAGACCGGCCGCCTGGTCCGCGAAGACGTAGTGCCCCTGGGTGTGGCCGGGGGTGGACACCGCGTCGATCCGTCGCCCGCCCGCGTCGATCACCAGGTCGCGCTCCAGCCACCGGTCCGGCAGTCCGTACTCGTCCAGGGACCGCGTGCCCTCAGGTGCCGCCGCCCGCCAGCCCTCGGCCAGATGCAGCGCGCCGGCGGCCTCCAGGCGGTCGAGGTTCGGGTCACGCTCGACGGTGTCGTCGTGCATCAGCTCCATCGAGGCTCGCTCGCCGATGCCGAGCACCACCTCGGCGCCGACCTCCTGTCCCACGACGTACGCCTGCGTGTAGTGGTCACGGTGCATGTGGGTGACCAGGAACCGCCGGATGTCGCGGGTGGTGTAGCCGAGCCTCTTCAGTCCGTCGGCGAAGAGGTCGCGGGAGACCGGGATGGCCCAGCCGCCGTCGACCAGGACCAGTCCGTCGTCGGTCTCCATCACGTAGACGTTGACCGCACGCAGCCCGTCCATCGGGAGTGGCAGTGGAATGCGGTGCACACCCGGAGCGATCGTCCAGGGTCCCGGCTCGGTCCAGTCGTCGGGCTGCGGCTCCATCATGTCCTGTGTTGTATCAGCCCGCGTCCGGTGACCGGCGGCAGGTCCTTGGCGAGCACCAGGCCGCCGGGAGCGTCGCAGACGGCGTGCACCGCGTTGACCAGCCTCATCGCGGTGACGATCATCCCGGACACGTTGTGGTCGCCGTGCTCGCCATGGTGGGTGAAGTCCACGCGCATCATCGGCTCGCCCTCGATCTCGATGCGGTAGCAGCCACCGCCCTCCGGGGGCTGCGGCCACTCCGGCACCTCGTCGGCGGCTGTGCGGGTCACGTGGTCGAGGATCACCCGGGGTACGCCGTCCACGGTCCCGATCACCTGGAAGCGGACCGCTCCCATCGCGCCGGCCGCGATGTCGACGCTGAGCGTGCTGACGTCTCGCTCCGCCGGCCTCCGGTCGACCACCTCCCGCAGCTCCGGGTCCAGCCGGAGGTCGAGACCCGCGGCGATCTGGCGGACGACCGGCCCCCAGGCCGTGGTGAGGATGCCCGGCTGCCACATCAGCGGCGTCTCGTCCATCGGCTTGCCGAAGCCGAAGAGCTGCCGCATCACGACCGGCTGGTAGTACGTCGAGTAGTCGGCGATCTCGCTGACCCGGACCAGGTCGATGCGCTGGGAGAGGCTGGTCATCGCCAGCGGCAGCACGTCGTTGGCGAAGCCGGGGTCGATCCCGTTGACGTGCAGACTCGCGCCGGTCCGCTCACCGGCCGCACGGATCCGGTCGACGAAGGAGTCCAGGCCGAGTCCGTCGGGACAGACCAGCAGCACCGGACCGCTGGAGACCACGTTGATGCCGTGCTCGACCATCTCGATGAGGTCATCGATGCCCTCGAAGACCCGGTCGTCGGTCATCGCGGTGTGCACGATGGCATCCGGCTCCAGTGCGTACAGGGCCTCCTTGTCGTCGGT
>CAZTHV010000228.1:3612-5631 GCA_964613165.1 uncultured Marmoricola sp. | reverse complement strand
GGTCGTCCTGGTCGACGAGCGTCCCGAGGAGGCCACCGACTGCCAGCGCTCGGTCAAGGGCGAGGTGATCAGCTCCACCTTCGACCGACCCGCCAGCGACCACACCATGGCGGCCGAGCTGGCGATCGAGCGGGCCAAGCGGCTGGTCGAGCTGGGCCATGACGTGGTCGTGCTGCTGGACGGCATCACCCGTCTCGGCCGCGCGTACAACCTGGCCGCCCCGGCCAGCGGGCGGATCCTCTCCGGCGGCGTGGACTCGGCGGCGCTCTACCCGCCGAAGAGGTTCTTCGGCGCGGCCCGCAACATCGAGGACGGCGGCTCCCTGACGATCCTGGCCACGGCGTTGATCGAGACCGGCTCGAAGATGGACGAGGTGATCTTCGAGGAGTTCAAGGGCACCGGCAACATGGAGCTGCGGCTGCGCCGTGAGTACGCCGACAAGCGGCTGTTCCCCGCGATCGACCCGGTGCAGTCCGGGACCCGTCGCGAGGAGCTCCTGATGAGCAAGGAGGAGCTCGCGATCGTCTGGAAGCTGCGGCGGGTGCTGTCCGGCCTGGACGGCCAGCAGGCGCTCGAGCTGCTCCTGGAGAAGCTGCGGAAGTCGCAGACCAACCTGGAGTTCCTGACCCAGGTGAACAAGACCACTCCGGCCGAAGAGCCGGTGGGCGGCTGATCGCGCCGCTATGCTGAATGCGGATCGGCCCGAAACGACCATCCGAAGATGACAGAGCGGCCGGATCTGACGACCCGGATCTGACGACTCAGGGGTACGGAGGGGAAACCTTGGCGCGCATCGTGATCGCCGACGACGACGCGGACATCCGCGAACTCGTGGTGTTCAAGCTTCGCCACGCGGGACACCAGGTGGTGCCGGTGGCCGATGGCGGCGCTGCGGTCGAGGCCTGCGTGAGCGACCGCCCCGACCTGGTGATCCTGGACGTGATGATGCCCGGGATGAGCGGCCTGGAGGCGGCCCGCGCGCTGCGCCAGGAGGAGTCGATGAACGGCGTCCCGATCATCATGCTCACCGCGCGTGCCCAGGAGTCCGACATCGAGCAGGGCTTCGAGGCGGGCGCCGACGACTACGTGGTGAAGCCGTTCAGCCCCCGTGAGCTCGCCGCGCGCGTCGAGGCGGTCCTCGCCCGCGTCTGAGGCTCCCGTCCCAGCCCTGCCCATCCGTCCGCCCCACCTGGGCCGGACCGGAACAAACACCGCCGGGCGGCGGTTGGACCAGCGTGACCCCGCAGATTTCTCCGGCGGGGGTCGCGAATGGCACAATGAGCGGTCGGCTCCGGTTCACGCTCGCCTCCGCGGGCGACCCGGCGCACGAGGACCCGAGAGGACACCATGAAGAAGGACATCCACCCCGACTACGTCGCCACCGAGGTCACCTGCACGTGTGGCGCGACGTTCGTCACCCGCAGTACGGCCACCAGCGGCGTGATCCACGCCGACGTGTGCTCCAACTGCCACCCGTTCTACACCGGCAAGCAGAAGATCCTCGACACCGGTGGTCGCGTCGCCCGCTTCGAGGCTCGCTACGCGAAGAAGAAGGCCGCGGACGCCAACTAGCGCTTCACGAGGCGCCGGTTCTCCTGGAGGAGACCGGCGCCTCTGCGTGTCCTTGGACCTGTACGCAGCCACATCCAGTACGAGGAGTCCCGTGTTCGAAGCCGTCGAGTCGCTGATCGGTGAGCATCGCGACCTGGAGACCCAGCTCGCCGACCCCGCGGTGCACGCCGACCAGTCGCGGGCGCGCCGGCTCAACCAGCGGTACGCCGAGCTGAGCGCGATCGTGCGGGCCTACCAGGAGTGGCAGCAGCTCAGCGACGACCTGGGGGCGGCCCGGGAGCTGGCGGGGGAGGACGAGGCGTTCGCCGCCGAGGCCGAGGAGCTCGACGGCAAGCGGGCGACGGCCGAGGAGCGGCTGCGTCACCTGCTCGTCCCGCGTGATCCCTCCGACCGCAAGGACGCCCTGCTGGAGGTGAAGTCCGGCGAGGGGGGCGAGGAGTCTGCTCT
>CAZTHV010000228.1:0-3602 GCA_964613165.1 uncultured Marmoricola sp. | reverse complement strand
AGGAGTCGGCGCTCTTCGCCGGCGATCTGCTGCGGATGTACACCAGGTACGCCGAGCGACGCGGCTGGAGCACCGAGATCCTGGACGCCACCGAGTCCGACCTCGGCGGCTACAAGTCGGTGACCGTGGCGGTGAAGGCGAAGGGCGCCTCCGCGCCGGGCGAGGCGCCGTACGCCCTCCTCAAGTTCGAGGGCGGGGTGCACCGGGTCCAGCGGGTGCCGGTGACCGAGAGCCAGGGCCGGGTGCACACCAGCGCCGCCGGCGTCTTGGTGCTGCCCGAGGCCGAGCAGGTCGAGGTCCAGATCGAGGAGAAGGACGTGCGCATCGACGTCTTCCGCTCCAGTGGTCCGGGCGGCCAGAGCGTCAACACCACCGACTCCGCCGTGCGGATCACCCACCTGCCGACGGGCATCGTGGTCAGCTGCCAGAACGAGAAGTCCCAGCTGCAGAACCGCGATCAGGCGATGCGCATCCTGCGCGCCCGGCTGCTCGCCGCCGCCGAGGAGGCGGCCAGCGCGGAGGCCAGCGACGCTCGCCGCTCGCAGGTCCGCACCGTCGACCGCTCCGAGCGGATCCGCACCTACAACTATCCGGAGAACCGGATCTCCGACCACCGCACCGGCTACAAGGCCTACAACCTCGACCAGGTGCTCGACGGGGCGCTGGATCCGGTGATCGACTCCTGCGTGAGCGCCGACATGGCGGCCCGGCTGGAGAACGTGGGCCAGTGAGCCGGCCCGCCGACCTGCTCCGCGACGCCCGGGAACGGCTGCGTGCGGCGGGCGTGGAGAGCTCCGAGCACGACGCCGCCGAGCTGCTGGCCCACACGCTGGGGACCTCCCGCGGCCGGCTGGCGCTGGTCGAGGACGTCGCCGCCGAGAACGCCGCGGCCTTCGCGGCGCTGGTCGCCCGTCGGGCGGCCCGCGAGCCACTGCAGCACCTCACCGGCTCCGCCGCGTTCCGGTACGTCGAGCTGGCGGTCGGCCCCGGGGTGTTCACGCCTCGGCCGGAGACCGAGCTGCTCGCCGGCTGGGCCGTCGACCGGGCCCGGGAGGTAACCGGCCGCGCTCCCGTGGTGGTCGACCTGTGCACCGGCTCCGGGGTGATCGCGCTCAGCGTCGCCACCGAGGTCCCCGGCGCGCAGGTGCACGCCGTCGAGCTCGACGCCGCGGCCCTGGGCTGGGCCGCCCGCAATCTCACCGGGAGCGGGGTCGATCTGCGCGGCGGTGACATGGCCGATGCCTTCGCCGACCTCGACGGCACCGTCGATGTGGTGGTCTGCAACCCGCCGTACATCCCGCTCACCGCGTTCGAGGGCGTCGCTCCCGAGGCCCGCGACCACGACCCGGAGCTGGCGCTGTGGTCCGGCGAGGACGGGCTCGACGCGATCCGGGTGCTGGAACGCACGGCGGCCCGGCTGCTGCGGGTCGGTGGGTGGGCCGGCGCCGAGCATGCCGACCTGCAGGGCGAGTCCGCGCCGGCCGTCTTCGCGGGCGCGGGCCGCTGGCACGACGTACGCGACCACGCCGACTTGGCCGGGCGGCCCCGCTATCTGACGGCGAGGCTGGCACGATGAGCGATGTGGCAGATCCCTCCAGCGAGCCGGCGAGCGGTGGCGCTCGATACTCCACAGACGATGAGGAGCGGCGCGAGGCCGGCATCGCCGCGGCGACCACCGCGATCCGTGCCGGCGAGCTGGTCGTGCTGCCCACCGACACCGTGTACGGCGTGGGTGCCGATGCCTTCGAGCCGCGGGCCGTGCAGCGCCTGCTGGACGCCAAGGGTCGCGGCCGCGACATGCCGCCCCCGGTGCTGATCGGCGTCGCCGCGACGCTCGGTGCCCTGGGCGCGGACATCCCGGCGTGGGCGCGGGCCCTGGCGGACCACTACTGGCCGGGCCCGCTGACCCTGGTGCTGCGCCAGCAGTCCTCGCTGCGCTGGGATCTGGGCGACACCCGCGGCACCGTGGCCGTGCGCATGCCGGACGACCCGGTGGCGCTGGAGCTGCTGAACCGCACCGGGCCGCTCGCGGTGAGCTCGGCGAACACGACCGGGAGCCCGGCCGCCACGGACGCGGACGCGGCCGAGCGGATGCTGGGTGGTCAGGTCGCGGTCATCCTCGACAGCGGACCCACACGCGGTGAGGTGCCCTCGACGATCCTGGACTGCACCGGCGAGCGGCCACGACTGCTGCGCGCCGGCGTCATCGGCGTCGCGGCGCTGACCTCGCTGCTCGAGGCCGACGGCGTGGACTGTGAGGGTTTGTCGGGGGGCCTGACCGAAGGTGCGTGAGTACCTCCTCCTCTTCCTGGTCGCCGCGACCGTCAGCTATCTCCTGTGCGTGGTGGCGCGCGAGCTGGCGACGCGGACCGGGGCGGTGGCCCAGGTGCGGGATCGCGACGTGCACGCGATCCCGATCCCGTACTTCGGCGGGATCGCCATGCTCGGCGGGCTGGGTGCCGCCTATCTGGTGGCGCACCACCTGCCTTTCCTCAGCCGCTCCCAGCCGCAGGTCTTCCACGACGCCGGCGCCGTGCTGGCGGCCGGGGCGATCATCTGCGCGGTCGGCGTCCTCGACGACCTCCTCGAGCTGGACGCGCTCACCAAGCTGGGCGGCCAGATCGTCGCGGCGGCGGTGCTCGTCCTCAACGACGTCCAGCTCTACTCACTGCGCCTTCCCGGTCTGGAGCAGTTCGCGCTCGACTCCGGCCTGTCGCTGCTGTTCTCGATCGTGCTGGTGGTGGGCACCGTCAACGCGGTCAACTTCGTCGACGGGCTCGACGGTCTCGCCGGCGGGATGATCGGCATCGGCGCGGTGGCCTTCTTCGCCTTCTCCTATCGGCTCGCCGACGTCAACGGCTACACCCTCGCCATTACCGCCGCCCTGCTCTGCGCCGGGCTGGCGGGTGCGTGTGCCGGCTTCCTGCCGCACAACTTCTTCCCGGCACGGATCTTCATGGGCGACTCCGGCTCGATGCTGCTCGGCCTGGTGCTCGCCGGGTCGGCGCTCACGCTGACCGGCCAGTTCGCCTCGCTGCAGCTCGACGAGAACGGCGGCGGCAACAGCGCCTGGGTGGCGATGCTGCTGCCGATCATGCTGCCCATCTCGATCATGGTGGTGCCGCTGGCCGACCTGGTCCTGGCCGTCGTCCGCCGTACCCGGCGGGGCCAGATGTTCTACCAGCCCGACAAGGAGCACCTGCACCACCGGCTGTTGGTGATCGGCCACAGCCAGCGGCGGGCCGTGGTGATCATGTGGCTGTGGGCGGGGCTGGTCGCCTTCGGCGCGGTGCTGGTCTCGCTCTACCCGGGCAAGGCCCTCGTCTGGGTGGGGCTGGCCCTCGCCGCGAGCCTGACCGTGGCACTGACCTGGGTGGTGCCGCGGTGGCAGCGTCCGGGGGAGCGCACCCTCGATTAGCGCGCCCGGGACTGCTTGTGCTAGTTTTCACAAGCATCATTTCCGCCGCACCTGACGACCACTGCACCTCCAAAGGGCCGCCGATGACGACGACCTCCGCGCAGCCGGACCGGACGCTCACCGTCCTGCGCGCCGGTGTGCTCTGGGTGCTGGCCGCCGCAGTCGCGACGTTCCTCGTCGCCGC
>CAZTHV010000227.1:0-5645 GCA_964613165.1 uncultured Marmoricola sp. | reverse complement strand
ATCTCCTCGCGACCCAGGGTGTGGATGTAGCGGATCGCAGTGTTGTGGAACGCCAGCGCGGAGGCGAAGGCGCTGGTGACGATGAGCAGCTCACAGACGACGACCGCCCAGGAGCCGACGTAATGATCAAACGCGTTGAAGACGAGTCCGACCGGGTCCTTGGTCGCTGCTTCGACGATGCCTGACTTGCCGTACGCGAGATACACGGTCCAGGAGACGAAGGTGTAGAACACCCCGAGGAATCCGATGGCCAGGTAGATGGCCCGCGGCACGGTCCGACGCGGATCCCTCGCCTCCTCGGTGTAGATGGCAGTCGACTCGAAGCCGAGGAAGGCGCCAAAGACGATGGCAAACATTGCCCCGGTGCCGCCGCCCGCGAAGATTGACGATGGTTCGAAGGAGAGCAGGTCGACTCCGGTCGGACCACCGACGATCAAGATGGCCAGAGCCAGGATGAGCAGGATGCCGGCCTCGCTGATCAATGCGATTCCGAGGACTTTCGCGCTGACCGAGATCCGGTGGTGACCTAGGAAGAAGATGATGACCCAGGCGACCAGAGAGAACACCCACCACGGGATCGATGAGTCCAGGTGGTTGCTCACCACGGCGTTGGCAAAGTAGCCAATAACGACGACTTCAGCAGCTGTGATCACTGCATAGGAGCCCGAGGCGAGCACGGCCGAGCCCGCTCCCGCGACCTTCCCGAACGCCTGTCCGATGTAGGCGTAGAACGCCCCAGCATTCTCAATTCGCAGGGCCATCCGAGTCAGGCCCACCGCAAAGCACAGCAGCACCAGGCTTGCCACCATCTGAGCGCCAGGAGCCCCAACACCACCGACCATGAAGGCGATGGGCGTATATCCCGCTACGACCAAGAGCGGGCCGGCTGCTGCGATCACGAAGAACGCGAGCTCGAACGCGCCCATATTGCCTGTGCGGCGAGTTGCCCTCACATTAGCGGTGATCTCGGTCATGAGACGTTCTGCCTCTCGAACTAGTTGGAAGGATGAATGTGTCGATGTCGGTACTGGTTCACGGGCCAGGTTGATCGTGGTCGGTGCTTGTCCCGAGAGGCGTGGCGTGGGCGAAAATTAGGTTCCGTAGGTGGCCGCATAGTGCTTCATGGCCTCATTGAAGGCTCCGAGCCGGGGCCGCAGCAGACCTGCGCCAATCTGTCCGCCGTCCTTGCCGGCCAGGCCTCCGTCGATCAGTGGCGTCGTGCCCGTGGAGATCACCGAGAAAAGGTCGATGCCCACCGGCGTACCGCGAAAGTCCAGACTCGGGATCCGGTAGTGCGGGTGCTCTGACAGCGTGATCGGATACATGGCTTCGGTGTTGGCGACCATGGCCCGGTAGCTACCGCCCTGGTACTCCATCAACGACGGCGCGCATGCCTGCGCCATGGCACCCAGACCCACCGTCTCGGTGAAGCAGCTCTCCCCGCCGAGCCACTCGGCATCGGCGGCGGTGAAGCCGTCGAAGAACTTCCCGTCCAGTTCCGGGTGCGGTCCACGGAACCATTGATCACCCAGACCACTGATCCGGATGGCGTAGTCGCGGCAACTGAGGATCTGTCCCGTGACCATGCTGCTGAACTGCACCCCGTGCGCAGCATCGGCGGTTGCCTTGGCTGCGGCCATGCTCAACCGCAGGAAGGTGTAGTCGTTCTCCGTGAAGAAGCCGAGGACTTCTTCGACCTTGGCGCGGCTCGCGTCGGTGCTGGCCATCGTGAACAGCGTCGGGATGATCTCACGTTGGAACAGCAGCGTCGCTGCGGTGTTGCGGCTGTGCAGCTCATCCCCGAACCTCAGCGCTCGGGCCATGAGCTCCCTCAGCGGGATCGGGCCACTCCGCTCTATCACCTCGCGCAACATAGGGGCCAGCGTCGACTCGAGCCACCGCAGACTGTCGACGACCGCCTGGTCGAACGAACCGTAGTTCAGCCGATGCCGGCTCTTGCCTTCGTAGAAGTTGCAGAACGCGGTCGTGCCACTGACCTGGTCACGCACGACGAAGACTGGCATAGACGCGGTGTAGATCCCCGCCACCGATCCGACGCAGCCGTGCTGCTGAGTCGAACTGACCTGGAGCTGGCCCTCGTCAAGCTTTCGAGCAGCATCGTCGATGCTGTCGGCCAAGCCTTCATAGACCGCGCCGTACATGATGGCCCGCCGCTGCCCGCCCGTGTACTCCGCCCATGCCATCGGCGCACCGGAGGAAAGGATGGTCGTAGGAGTCATGCCCGGCACGACCTCACCAGCAGTCGCGATGTCCACCAGGACAGGGTCAGCAGCCAGGATCTTCCCCACGGCCTCTTCGTTGGCGCGCTCGCGCTTGCTCTGCACCGATGCGTCGGCGACTGCGGATGGCACAGTCCGGCTCCTCTGCTCGTCTCGCGGTGACTTCGACGTGTCCCAGATCACACAAGCGTCGAGTTTCGGGTATGTTGGCGCAACCAAGATCGAATGTCAACAGTCGCAATCGCCATCACGTGGTGAATTCGAACCAAACCACCCCTGTTCGCGATGGACCGGCTCGGCCTCGTCTACTGTGAGCAAGTGGCCAAACGCACCCAGGTGACCAAGCGGCAGAACGGCTCGCCCTCGCCCGCCCTCGACTCGGTCGACCGAGAGATCCTGAGGATCCTCCAACGCGACGGACGCACCGCCAACACCGAGATCGCTCGCCGCCTGGGCACCACCGAGACGACCGTTCGCAAACGCGTCGCGGCCATGCGGGACAACGACTTCTTCGAGATCGTGGCGGTACCCACTCCTCGGGTCGCGGGCTTCAACGTCTCGGCGATCATCGGGCTCTCGGTCTCACTCCCCCACCTTCGCGAGGTCGCCACCACGCTCGTCGAGCAGAAGGAAGTCCGATACTGCGGCCTCTCGACCGGGAGGTTCGACGTGATGATCGAGGCGTTCTTCACCGACCACGAGCACGTCCTGCGATTCACGACCGATGTTCTCGGCACCATGCCAGGCATCACCGACGTAGAGACCTCCCTGATCCTGGCCATCGAGAAGTTCTCCTACGAGTGGGAGCTCGCCTGATCGGCAGTCGACTGCGCCGGGTCCAACTCCTGGACTGCTCCTCGCCCGATGACGGCGGCTCGCGCTTCACCCGACCGTCGCTGTGCGTCTGGTAAGCCGCACCGCAGGGCGCGGCGGGCAACCAGGAAAAAGATCGGCCAGCCACAAGTCCCGCCAACGAGCTCGTGTGCCGCAGCACTCCGGGGCTCGGCAGCGACGGTCGCTCACGGATGCGTTCCATCAGCCGGGGTGCGCGCGGCAGCCGCGGTAGGCCCGGACCTGTCTCGGGGATAGGGAGCAGCGATAGCATCCTCTCCTCCAACGCGGCAGCACCAGAGGTCAGTGGTCAAGATGCCACCCATCCCTGCACCACGCCCTTCTGATGGGCGCCGAGCCGAGAGACATCCCGGCCAGAACTCGACGAGCCCTACAGCGCCTTCGCGACAGGCCACACCGACGCAAACCGCATCAAACAAACGCAAGACTGCTCGGAGTGATTCACTTCGAGCGGTATGACAACTACGCCTTGGTGGACCTGACGGGACAACTATCATGGCGGCGCCGAGGTGAAGCCCGCGAAGTCGAGGCCGGCCGCCGCGAAGCGCTCCGCCTGCACCGGGTGTCCGAGAAAGCGGACCCGGTGCCCGCGGCGCCGGAGCTCCGCCGCAATTCCGATCGCCGGCGGGGCATTCCCGCGCCGTCCCACGTGACGAACACGAGATCGGCCATCGTGATCAGTCCTTCCCGGACTCCTGGGCGAGCACGGCGCTCACCAAGGTCTTGATCCGTCGCTCGGTCCGGGCCCGCGAATGCCCGCGATCCAGGCGTAACAGCTTCCAGGTGTAGACGTCGGTGGCCACCACGAGCAGATCGATCAGCTCGGCGTCACCGGCGGCGTACGGCGCGAAGACACCCTCGACCCAGTCCCGGTGCAACCGGCGGCCATGCGCGGTGACGCGGGCCATCTGCTCGTCCACGGTCTCCTGCGCGAGCATCAGCAGCGATGCGCGCCCCCGCTGCTCATAGTGATCGACGAGGACCCGGATCGCGGTCTCGACGTCGCCGGACGGCGCCGTCCGCTCCTGTGCGACGACGCCCAGCGCGTAGTCGGTCGCCGCTTCGATGAGAGCCGCCTTGCTTCCGAACTGACGCAGCACCGTCTGCACGCTGACCCCGGCCTCCCGTGCAACGTCGTCCAGGGACACCTCGGCCAGCACGCGTACACCGCACAACATGACCGCAGCGTCGACGATCCGCCTGCGGGTCTCCTCGACTGCCTTGGCTCGGGCGCCCATCGTGTAGCTGCGTCTCGTATTCATGGCAGTGCCAGTTAATGCCAAATATCATTTCGTGTCAATGGTGACTCCCGCGAATATTTGCCCGGTTAGACCGATTTGGAGCTTGTATCCCCCGAGCGTCCGCCCGTCACAGCATGGGACGAAGACACTCTGATGTGGGACAACCCTGTCGGCGGCGGCTCGGTCTCGCCACATGCTCCAGTGAACTTCACTATCAAGCTGGGTGGCGGGTTCGACGGGGAGCCATGAGGTAGAAGACGCCCATGGTGCCGCACAACGCCAGGGTCAGGTAGGGCGTGATCAGGCCGGCCAGCGCGGCGAGCAGGTACGCCGGCGGCGCTACGGATGCGCGCGCAAGGATCGCTCGTACGGCAAGGTCACGGTCACGCAGCAGATAGCGCCTCCTCACCAGCAGGTGGTACTGCATCGTCAGGAACACCGCCGAGGTCACCAGGAAGGAACCCGCGTAGACCACGGCGGCCAGGTGCCCACCGTCGGGCTCGTCGAGATAGGTCGCCATCAGCGAGGTCGCGAACGGCAACACGACGATGCACATCAGCAGCAGCAGGTTCAGCACCAGCACGGAGCGGTCGACACTGACGAGGCGGTGCAGCATCGTGTGGTGGTTCAGCCACATGATCCCGATTGCGAGGAAGGAGATGGCATAGGCGAGATAGTTCGGCCACAGCTCCGCCAACCGCCTCCCCAGACCGCCGATGGCATCCGGTTCGGGGACCCGGAGGTCGAGTACCAGCAACGTGATCGCCACGGCGATCACGCCGTCGGAGAATGCCTCGACCCTGCCGCGGCCCATGAATCCCGGTGATGCGGACTGATCGGCGGAGGTACTCATCACTGTCCATTCCCTGGAACCGCCCCGGAACCAATCCGGCAGGATTGGACGCCGGATCGGCCCGAATCGAGTGTTCCTAGTAGGTCGCCCACTCGGTGCCGAACCAACGTCGAGCTCGGGTGCTTCCGAAGGCTCTCTTATCCCGCAGCAGGCGCGTGGAGGCGTCGTCGAAGGTCCCGGTCGGTGCTTCGCCGGTCCGGAACGTCACCTCGACGCGAGCGACGCTGCGATGGCCGAACTCGACATAGCAGACTCCGGTTCCGTCATAGGTGGTCTCGGAGGCGTGACCGCGGTGACGGGCGATCAACTGATCGGCCACGACACTCGCCTGGCGTTCGGAGAACACCCCCGCCTTCGGTGTTCCGACGCTGGTCACGTCGCCGACGGCGAACACATCGGCATGGCGCGTCTGGAGGGTCAGGGGGTCGACGGGGATCCAGCCATCGACACACATCCCTG
>CAZTHV010000226.1:0-5652 GCA_964613165.1 uncultured Marmoricola sp. | reverse complement strand
GCAGCAGCTCCGGACCGATCCGAGCACTCCCCGCACCCGAGTCGCCGCCCGGCCCAGCGCTGCTGGTCGAGCCGCTGCCGGTGGCGGCGAGGGCGTCGACGGCCGCCACGATCACCCGCGCCTGCTCGGGCAGCACCCGACCCGCAGCCAACGCGACCCGGGTCGCCTCATGGACCTCGCTGTCGAGACTGCGGGCCAGCTTCACCATGCCCTTCGCTGCCGGACGGGTGGTCCGCGTCGCCACCGCGAACCAGCCGGCCGCATCGTGATGCCCACCGGCCTCACCGAGGTCGCGGTGGTCGGCCGAGGCCAACAGCCGGGCCTGGATCTCCGACATGCTCGCCAGCACCTGGGTGAGCTCGGGCAGCGCCACCCGCAGCTCGGCATCCGACATGCTCCACACGTTCGCCTCGCCAGCGGCCCCGCAGCCCGCGCGCAACGCCTCGATCGCTCGCACCATCGGATGCCGCGGGGCGGAAGACGGGCTGATCGACATACCCAACACACTAGGCCCCACCACCGACACAACCGGACAGAAGACGGCCGGCGAATGGTCCTGACGGGCTTCACGCCAAGGGCGCTCGCAGGTCAGGGGCGTGGGGCGAGCACCCGTTCGAGCTCGGCCTCGGCGTCGGACTGGCAGACGAAGAGCAGCTCGTCGCCGGACTCGACCGGTTGCTCCGGGGTCGGGGTGTAGACCTGGCCGTCGCGCAGGATCGCGACCAGCGAGACGTTCTCCGGGAAGGGGATCAGGCCCGAAGGCTTGCCGACGTACGGCGAGCTGGCCGGCAGGGTCATCTCGACCAGGTTGGCGTTGCCCTGGCGGAAGGTGAACAGCCGGACCAGATCGCCGACCGTGACCGCCTCCTCGACCAGCGCGGACATGATCCGCGGGGTCGACACGTTGACGTCCACGCCCCAGGCCTCGGTGAAGAGCCACTCGTTGTTCGGGTGGTTGACCCGACCGACCGTGCGTGGCACGCCGAACTCGGTCTTGGCCAGCAGCGCGGTGACCAGGTTGGCCTTGTCGTCGCCGGTGGCGGCGATGACCACGTCGCAGTGCTCCAGGCGCGCCTCCTCCAGCGAGGAGAGCTCGCAGGAGTCGGCCAGCAGCCACTCCGCGTTGGGCACCCGGTCCGGCTTGATCGAGCCCGGGTCCTTGTCGATGAGCAGCACCTGATGGCCGTTGTCGATCAGCTCCGCGGCGATCGAGCGGCCCACGGCACCGGCACCAGCGATGGCGACGCGCATCTGTTCAGTCCTCCTGCGGGCCGTTGTCGACGACCTGGTAGGCGTGGGCGGCGAGGTCCTCGCGGATCACCACGTGCAGGATGTCGCCCTCTTGGATCACCGACTCCCGGGTCGGGATCATCCCCTCGCCGAGGCGGTCGATCCAGGCGATCCGGGAGCGGGTGTCCTCCTGGAAGCGCACCGTCCGCTCGCCGATCCATGCGGCGGGGGCGGGCAGCTGATCCACGCGGATGGTGCCCGAGGGGTCACGGAAGTCGGGCTCGGCGCCGGCCGGGAGAAGGCGCCGCAGCACCTGGTCGGCCGTCCACTTCACCGTGGCCACGGTGGTGATGCCCAGCCGCTGGTAGACCTCGGCGCGGCCGGGGTCGTAGATCCGGGCGACGACCTGCTGGATGCCGAAGGTCTCCCGGGCGACGCGAGCGGCGATGATGTTGGAGTTGTCGCCGCTGCTGACCGCGGCGAAGGCGTCGGCCCGCTCGATGCCGGCGTCCAGCAGCACCTGCCGGTCGAAGCCGTACCCGGTCACCTTGACCCCGTTGAACGAGGGTCCGAGGCGGCGGAAGGCGTCGGGATTGGAGTCCACGACACTCACTGTGTGGTTGCGGTCCTCGAGCGAGCGGGCGAGCGTGGAGCCGACTCGGCCACAGCCCATGATCACGACATGCACGTGAGGAACGCTACTGCACTGTTGGGCACTGACTGACCGCGATCAGCGCAGGTTGCTCTACCGTTGGTGCCGTGGGACTTGGTGGCGTCACCCGGCGCATCCTCGTTGGCCGCAAGCTCCGCAGCTCTCAGCTCGGGGAGACACTGCTGCCCAAGCGGATCGCTCTGCCTGTCTTCGCCAGCGACGCGCTCTCCTCGGTGGCCTACGCCCCCGACGAGGTCTTCATCATGCTCTCGGTGGCCGGCGTGTCGGCCTATGCCTTCTCCTGGAAGGTCGGCATCGCGGTCGCCCTGGTGATGCTCACCGTCGTGGCGTCGTACCGGCAGAACGTGCACGCCTACCCCAGCGGCGGCGGTGACTACGAGGTCGCGACGGTCAACCTGGGTCAGAGCGCCGGCATCACCGTGGCGAGCGCGCTGCTGGTCGACTACGTGCTGACCGTGGCGGTCTCGGTCTCCGCGGGCGTCCAGAACGCCGGTGCGGCGGTGCCGTTCATCAACGGGCACGAGACCGAGTGGGCCTGCTTCCTGGTGGTGGGCCTCGCCGCGATGAACCTGCGCGGCGTGCGCGAGTCCGGGGTCTGGTTCGCCGTTCCGACGTACGGCTTCATGGTGGCCGTGATCGGCATGACGCTCTACGCCCTCGTGCGCGCGCTGACCGGGGACCTGCTCCAGGTCGAGAGCGCGCGGCTGCAGCTCGAGCCGGCCCCCGGCTACGAGGGCAGCATCAGCACCATCGCGATGGTCTTCCTGCTCGCCCGCGCCTTCTCGTCGGGCTGTGCCGCACTGACCGGGGTCGAGGCGATCTCCAACGGCGTCCCCGCCTTCCGCAAGCCGAAGAGCACGAACGCCGCCACCACGCTGCTGCTGCTCGGCGCCATCGCGGTCACGATGCTGCTGAGCATCATCATCCTGGCTCGGCAGATGGGCATGAAGTTCGTCGACCCCAGGCACCTCGACCGGCTGCGCGCGCCCGACGGCTCGCCGCTGCCGGACGGGTACGACCAGCACACCGTGATCGCGCAGATCGCCAAGGCGGTCTTCAGCGACTTCCCGCCAGGGTTCTACTTCGTCGTGGCGATGACCGGCGTCATCTTGATCCTGGCCGCCAACACGGCCTTCAACGGCTTCCCGGTGCTCGGCTCGATCCTGGCCCGGGACGGCTTCGCCCCCCGCCAGCTCGGCTCGCGCGGCGACCGGCTGGCCTACAGCAACGGCATCCTCTTCCTGGCGATCCTGGCGATGGTGCTGATCGTCGCCTTCCAGGCCGAGCCGACCCGGCTGATCCAGCTCTACATCGTCGGTGTCTTCGTCGCCTTCAACCTCAGCCAGCTGGGGATGATCCGGCACTGGACCCGGCTCCTGAAGGAGACCGACAACACCCGCGAGCGGGCCCGGATGCACCGCTCCCGGGCGATCAACACCTTCGGCCTGGCGATGACCGCGGTGGTCCTGGTGGTGGTGGTGCTCACCAAGTTCCTGGCCGGGGCCTGGATCGCGATCCTCGCGATGGCGGTCTTCTTCGCGATCATGAGGAGCATCCGCCGGCACTACGACCGGGTGGCCGCCGAGCTGGTGGTGGGCGACGACGACCCGGTGATGCCCACCCGGGTGCACGCCGTGGTGCTGGTGTCCAAGCTGCACAAGCCGACGATGCGAGCGCTGGCCTTCGCCAAGGCGACCCGGCCGAACCTGCTCGAGGCCGTGTACGTCGGCACGGAGGCCGAGGAGACCGACCGGCTGCTGGCGGAGTGGGACGAGCGGCACATCGACGTACCGCTGAAGGTGCTCTACTCGCCGTACCGGGAGATCATCCGGCCGATCGTGGAGTACACCTCCGAGATCCGGCGCAACAACCCCCGGGGCGTGGTCGCGGTCTACATCCCCGAGTACGTCGTCGGCCGCTGGTGGTTGCAGCTGCTGAACAACCAGACGGCACTGCGACTCAAGGGCCGGCTGCTGTTCACTCCCGGCGTCATGGTCACCTCGGTGCCCTACCAGCTCCGCGGCTCCGAGATCGGCAAGGAGCGCGAGGACTGGGAGCTGACCCGGATCCGGCCCGGCGACGTCCGGCGCGGCCGCGTCGGCGGTCCCCGGCAGTGAGTCCGGCCGAGACGCCGGCCGAGACGCCGGCCGAGAGTCCGGACCAGAGTCAGGCTCCGAATCCGGCCGAGAGTCCGGCTGTGAATCCGGGGAGCCTGGGGATCGGCGACGAGGTCGAGGCGGAGGTGACGGCGATCGCTCACGGCGGGCATGCCGTGGCGCGCGTCGACGGTCAGGTGGTCTTCGTCCGGCACGCGCTCCCCGGCGAACGGGTCCGGGTGCGGGTGACCGAGGTCGACCGGACCTTCGCGCGGGGCGACGCCGTCGAGGTGCTGGTGGCCTCACCCGACCGGGTCGAGCCGCCGTGCCCACTGTCCCGCCCGGGTGGCTGTGGCGGCTGCGACTTCCAGCACGTCGCGCTGCCGGCCCAGCGCCGGCTCAAGGCCGCCGTGGTGGAGGAGCAGCTGCGCCGGCTGGCCAGGATCGACCGCGAGGTCGAGGTCGAGCCGGTTCCCGGCGACAGCCCCGAGGTGGAGCGGGGTCTGCGCTGGCGGACCCGGATGCAGTACGTCGGCCTTCCCGACGGCCGCCGTGGACTGCGCAGACACCGCTCGCACGAGGTGGTGCCGGTCGAGGACTGCCTGATCGCCCACCCACGGGCGCGTGCGGTGATCTCGGCGGGCCCGGCCGGCCCAGAAGGCAGCCCGGGAAGCAACCCGGGAAGCAACCCAGAGACCGTGGTGGAGCACGTCGAGACGGCGTACGGCGCCCGCGACCTGCGCGTGGCCACGGACGGCTTCTGGCAGGTGCACCCCGGCGCGCCACGAGTCCTCGTCGAGACCGTGCTCGGGATGCTCGCCCCGAGGCCGGGAGAGCGGGCGCTGGACCTCTACTCCGGGGTCGGGCTGTTCTCGGTCTTCCTCGCCGAGGCGGTGGGGGAGGGCGGCCGGCTGCTCTCCGTGGAGGGCGATCGGCGGGCGACGGAGCTGGCCCGGGAGAACCTGGCGGCGTACCCGTGGGCCGAGGCCGTGCCGGGGCGCGTCGACCGGGTCCTGCACCGCCGGGGCCGCTCCGACCCAGGGTTCGACACGGTCGTCCTGGACCCGCCGCGCACCGGCGCGAAGCGGGCGGTCGTCGAGGCGGTGGCCGCGCGACGGCCCCGGGCGGTGGCCTATGTCGCCTGCGATCCCGCCGCGCTCGCCCGGGATCTGGCCTACTTCGCTGGCCGGGGCTACGAGCTGCGCGACCTGCGCGCCTTCGACCTCTTCCCGATGACGCACCACGTCGAGTGTGTGGCGCTGCTCGAGCCGCGGTAGGTGGGGCTCGGCGGGTGGGACCGCGGAGAAGGTTTGATATCGTTTATCTTGACATCAAGATATTTTAGGTGAGGCAAGCCTTCCTTTCCCGGCGCGACGAGCCGTGGGCAAGATGGACGACGGGCATGACTGCCCGCAGACGATGAGGAGACCGTGATGGCGAGTGTCGACAGCTTCGGCGCCAAGGGCGCGCTGGACGTGAACGGGAAGAGCTACCAGATCTACCGGCTCGCCGCCGTGACCGGTGACGGTCTGGACGTCGACTCGCTGCCGTTCTCCCTCAAGGTGCTGCTGGAGAACCTGCTGCGCACCGAGGACGGCGCCGACATCACCGCGGACGACATCCGGGCGCTGGCCGGCTGGGACGAGAGCGCCG
>CAZTHV010000225.1:3505-5657 GCA_964613165.1 uncultured Marmoricola sp. | reverse complement strand
TCGGCTACGTCGCGGGCTTCACCGCCCCGGAGGGCAAGACGATGGGCCACGCCGGTGCCATCGTGTCCGGCTCCTCGGGCACCGCCCAGGCGAAGAAGGAGGCGCTGGAGGCCGCCGGCGTCAAGGTCGGCAAGACGCCCTCGGAGACCGCCGCCCTGATGCGGGAGGTCCTGCAGGGCCTCGGCTGAGAGACCCGAGAGAGACCAGCGCCGAGGCGGCGCGGACTCACCTCCTGCGAGGCGAGTCCGCGCCGCCTCGATGCGTCTGGCCCGAGGTACCTGGGGTCAGGTGACCGCGCTGCGGACGGCGTACGCCGGGTCGAGGTGCTCGCCGGTCTCCAGGACGGCCTGGAGGTGCTCGACGGCGACCACGACGTCGGCATGGGTGAGGTAGAGCGGGGCGAAGCCGAAGCGGGCGATGTCCGGGTCGCGCCAGTCGCCGATCACGCCGCGGGCGATCAGGGCCTGCACGATGCCGTAGGACTGCTCGTGCCGGAAGGAGACCTGGCTGCCACGGCGATCGTGCTGTCGCGGGGTGACGATCTCCAGGTCGGGGAGCCGCTCGCTCAGCAGCCCGATGAACAGGTCGGTCAGCGACAGCGAGGTGGCCCGCAGGTCGGCCATGGCGATGCCGTCGAAGGCGTCCAGCGCCGCGTCGAGCGCGGAGAGCGCGATGATCGGGTGGGTGCCGCTGGCCCAGCCGGCGATGCCTCCGGCACGCTCGAAGTCGCGGGTCATCGCGAACGGCCGGGCATGCCCCATCCAGCCGGTGATCGGCTGACGCGCCTCGGGCTGGTGCCGCGGGGACACCCAGGTGAAGGCCGGGGAGCCGGGCCCGCCGTTGAGGTACTTGTAGGTGCAGCCGACCGCGAAGTCGGCCCCGGCGCCGGAGAGGTCGACCGGGACGGCACCCACCGAGTGGCACAGGTCCCACTGGACGAGAGCGCCGCGCTGCTGCGCACCGGCGGTGATCCCCGGCATGTCGTACATCGCGCCGGTGCGGAAGTCGACGTGGGTCAGGCTGAGCAGGGCGACATCGTCGTCCACCGACGCCAGCGGCTCGGCCGGGTCGCACCAGCGCAGCTCCAGACCGAGCAGGTCGGCGACGCCGGCGGCGATGTAGCCGTCGGTGGGGAAGGTGGACGGCTCCACGACCAGGACCCGGCGGTCCGGACGCAGCCGGGCAGCGGCCACCATGGTCTTGAACAGCGACACGCTGGTGGAGTCACCGACGTGGATGTCGGTCGCCGCCGCGCCGACCAGCGGGGCGATCCGGGCGCCGACCCGCTCGGCCAGCTCGATCCAGCCGCCCCCGGCCCCGGGCGCAGCGTTCCACGACCGGATCAGGCCCTCGCCCCACTCGCGCTCGACGGCCTGTGCCACCCGGTCGGGCACTCCGGTGGGCAGCGCTCCCAGCGAGTTGCCGTCCAGGTAGACCATCCCGCCGGGGAGCCGGAAGCGCCCCCGAGTGCCCGAGAGCGGCGAGTCCTCGTCGAGCCGGCGTGCGCGGTCCTGTGCGCTCACGGTGCCCCGCCGGCCGCAGGGGCGTTCCTCAGCTCCCCGAGTCGCTGGCCGGCGCGCTCCAGGATGCCGCGGAACGTCGCGCGGTCGATGTCGTAGCTGTCCACCGGGGTGAAGGTCACCTGGCCGACGTAGCGACCGGATCGGACCACGCCGGTCCAATAGCTGACCTCGTCCTCCTTGATGTTGATCTGGTTGGTCAGCCGCCACAGTGCGAAGGTCGCGGGGCCGGTCGGTGTCCTGGCGCGACCGCTCACCCGCTGGCTGACGGTGCTGGCCAGCTCCTTGTCGGGACAGGCCTGCATCTTGCGCTCCACCGCCCGGGCGAAGGCGGTCGCCGCGCGCGCGGTGGGGAACCTGCCGACGGTCTCGGTGATCCCGAAGCGCTCGGGCAGACCGGCACGCGGAACCAGATAGGTACGGGTCACCGGGTCGGTCGCGCCGGCGCGGGCGAAGTCGGCCCGGTCGCAGGTGGTCGCGGCGGGGTTCTGCCCGACCGCGGGCGCCGGGTCGGTGCCGACCCATGGCCGGGTCACCCGGGCGATGGCCGGCAGATCGACCGAGGCGAGAGTGCCGGGGGCCTCTCCCGAGGGCGGTACGGCGGTGGCGACCGGCCTGGGCGTCAGGACGCA
>CAZTHV010000225.1:0-3495 GCA_964613165.1 uncultured Marmoricola sp. | reverse complement strand
CTTGGCCATCGCCGCCGTCAGCACCCGGGTGGCGAGCGCGACCGGCGGCGTGCCGGCCTTCGGCACGCTGAGCACCGTGGAGACGGTGAGTGCGCCGCTGCGGGCGATCGCCACCGCGTAGGAGGTCGTCATCGTCTCGGGGAGCCGCATCCGCAGGAGGATCGCCTCGTCGCCGACGCCGGTGATCTGGAAGGCGTCCAGCAGCCGCACCGGCCGGGTCGTGCACCCGGCGTACCAGCTCAGCGTGCTGTGGTAGGCCCGTCGAGCGGCGCCGGGGGAGTCGGAGATCTCCACGGTCTGCACCAGGCGCTTCGGCTGTTCGCCGGAGGTGGCGAGGGTGCGCACCAGCGTCCCCAGGCCGTCGGTGTCGGCGAAGCGGGCGGTCTGGCACATCGTGTTGATGCCGGTGCCCGTGGTGTTGTCCGAGGTGTCGACCGTCTGCCAGGAGCTGGACTGGTCCACGGCAGCCCGCCCTGCCGCGAGCGGAGCCGCCTCGGCCGGGCTGAGCAGCATCCGCTTGGTGATCAGCGGCTCCGGGCGCTGTGGGTCGGCGGCCCCGGGCGTCAGCACGAACGTGCCGGCCGCCAGTGCCACCACGACCGCGCCGATCGAGCCGATCACCGCGTGATTGCGGCGCCGGCGCAGGCCGCTGCGACGAACGACCGACGGTCGGGGCAGGTGGACGGCGCCGACGACCTCGCCCAGCGAGTCCAGCCGGGCCCGTAGCGCGGTGGAGTCGCACTCCAGCGCCAGCGCGGTCGCGGCCGTCGCGGTCTGCAGCAGCTCCTCGGCACGAGGCCGGGGGAGTCCGACCTCGCGGCCGATCTGCTCCAGCGACGCAGCTGCGAGATGGGTGAGGACCAGGACCTTGCGCTGGGCGTCGGGGAGCTGGTGGAGCGCCTCGAGCACCTCGGCCTGCTCCGGTGGGATGGCGGCCTCCCGGCGCCGGATGTGGGCCCGGATGCTGGCCCCGAGGTTCGTACTGTGCCGCGCCTGCGCGATCCGCCAGGCCCGTGACCGGACCCACGACTCGGGGTCCGTCCCGTCGCTCGGCGTGCCCGAGTGCAGCAGGCGGCCGACCTTGGCCCAGTGGTGCCGTGCGGCGACGAAGGCGTCCCGCACGGCGCTCGCGGAGGCGCTCAGGTCTCCGGTCACGGCGAAGGTCTGCAGCAGCAGGAGGCGTCGCGCGGACAGGTAGAACTCGTCGAACTCCTCCGCGCTCGTCATGACGCCCCTCAGGCTACCGGCGCGGCACAATCCTCGGTGGCCTCTCATCGGTGAGGATGTGAGGGACATGACGGACCTGATCAACCGGCCAGGCCGAAGCGACGCATCCGCGAGCGGCTCGGCCGCGGGCTCGGCTGCTCGCTCGCTGGTGATCAGCGCCGGGATCGCCGCGGTCGTCTCGTCGTTCGTCTCGCTGGCCCTGTGCTGCTCGCTGGCCCTGATCGGCTGGTTCCTGGCCGACGCCGGGGCGCACGGCAGCACCCCGGACGCGCTGGCGGCCGGGGCCGGCATGTGGCTGCTGGCGCTCGGCGCCGGTCTGCAGGTCGCCGGGCTGCCGATCGGCATCGCCCCGCTCGGCCTGACCCTCATGCTCGCGCTGGTCGCCTGGCGGTGCGGTCGCTGGGCCGCGCGTCAGGGCGCGCAGGACCCGGACGCGTCGGTGCCGCTCGCCGTCGCCGCCCATGTGGGCGTCTACACCGTGATCGCCGTGCTGCTGGCGGTCACCGTCTCGGACCTCGGCGCCTCGCTGCCCCGGACCGTGCTGGGCTCATTCCTGCTCGCCGGACTCGCGGGCGGCGGCGGTCTCGCCATCGGCTCCGGTTGGGTCCGGGCCTGGCTCGCCGGCCGCCCCGCGTGGGTGGGCGGCCTCGGCCTGGGCGCGGTCAGCGGCGCGCTGCTGCTCCTCGGCGTGGGCGGGCTGCTCGCCGGGGCATCGACGCTGCTCTCCTTCAACGAGGCGGCGACGGTGATCTCCCGGCTCGGTCTCGGCACGGGGGACGCGCTGAGCTACGCCGCCGTGGTGGCCGTCACCGCGCCCAACGTGGCGGCGATGGGGGCCGCGTGGCTGCTCGGTCCCGGCTTCGCCGTCGGCGTCGGTACGACGGTCTCGCCGACCGCGGTCTCCCTGGGCGCGGTGCCCGCCTTCCCGGTGTTCGCCGGGCTGCCCGCCGAGGGCGCCCCGCCGGACTGGCTCATGGCCGTCCTGGTGGTCCCGGTGCTGGCCGCTGGGATCGGCGCCGGGATCGCGGCGCGGACCGGAGAGCCGGCCCCCTACGACCTTGCGGCCCTGCGTGGCGCTGCCGCCGGATTCGGCGCTGGGCTGCTGGTCACCGCCACGATCGCGCTCGCCGGCGGGTCGCTGGGCACCGGACGGATGACCGACATCGGGGCGCCGGTCAGCGAGGTGCTGGTCTTCGCCACCGGGCTGATGAGCGTGGGCGGCCTGCTGGGCGGACTCGTCGCGACCTGGTGGCGCCGGCGTCGATGAGCCGCCGGTAGCCTGTGCGCGTGGCACCAGCTGACGATCGAGCCGACGACCGCGCCGCCGCTCGTCTGCTCGTCCTCGTCTCCGGCTCGGGCACCAATCTCCAGGCGCTCCTCGACGCCTGCGCCGATCCCGGCTACGGCGCGACCGTGGTCGCGGTCGGGGCCGATCGCGACGGCATCGAGGGGCTGGCTCGCGCCGAGCGAGCCGGCGTGCCGACATTCGTGCACCGAGTGAAGGACTTCGCGGACCGGGCCGGGTGGGATGCGGCGCTGACTGCCTCCTGCGCGGCGTACCGCCCCGATCTGGTGGTGCTCGCCGGCTTCATGAAGCTGGTCGGACCGGCGTTTCTGGAGCGCTTCCCGGCCCGAGTGGTCAACACGCATCCAGCGCTGTGCCCGTCGTTCCCCGGGACGGCCGGGCCGGCCGACGCGCTCGACCATGGCGTCAAGATCACCGGCGCGACGCTCTTCGTGGTCGACGACGGCGTCGACACCGGGCCGATCATCGCCCAGGTCGCGGTCCCCGTGGAGGAGGACGATGACGTGGAGACGCTGCACGAGCGGATCAAGACCGCCGAACGGCGGATGCTCACTGACGCCGTGGGCCGGCTGGCTCGCGACGGGTTCACCATCGACAACAGGAAGGTCCGGATCGGCCGATGACTGACGGCAGGATCGAGATCAGGCGGGCGCTCGTCTCCGTCTACGACAAGACCGGGCTGGAGGAGCTCGTCCGTGGCCTGCACGAGGCCGGGGTCACCCTGGTCTCGACGGGCGGATCGGCCGCGCTGATCGAGGGCCTGGGTGTGCCGGTCACCAAGGTCGAGGACCTCACCGGCTTCCCCGAGTGCCTGGACGGTCGGGTCAAGACGCTGCACCCCAAGGTGCATGCCGGGATCCTCGCCGACCGCCGGCTGGAGTCGCACGTCTCCCAGCTGGCCGACCTGGGCGTCGAGCCGTTCGACCTGGTGGTCTCCAACCTCTACCCCTTCACCCAGACCG
>CAZTHV010000224.1:0-5698 GCA_964613165.1 uncultured Marmoricola sp. | reverse complement strand
CGACGATGCGGGCCGCGTACGTGGCGACCTCCCGCATGGTGCGAGGCGGCTCGGTCGGGACGTGCCAGGCGCGACCCCAGGCGCGGTCGTCGGTGGCGAGAGCCGCGCCCAGGGCGGCGATGTCCGGCAGGTAGCTCCACGAATGGGGGACGTCGGGTCCGCCGGTGACCAGCCAGACCTTCTTGCCGCGAGCGGCGCGGGCGATGACGAGCTCGTTGAGCAGAGAGGTGTGCCGCTGGACGCCGGCCCCGAAGTAGTCGGACGGCCGCAGCTCGGTCGCCCGGATCCGGCCGGCGTGATGCGCGGCGAGCGCGTCCTCCCACATCTCGGCCCGGATCCGGCCCTTGGCGCCGGTGGTCGCCAAGGGCGTCTCCTCGGTCATCGGACCGTCGACGACGCCGTAGCCGTAGAGGTTGGAGACCGTCAGCAGGCCGGCGCCGGTCCTCTCGGCACCGGACAGCAGCGCCGTGGCGACCGGTGGCCAATCCCGGGCCCAGGTCGCGTAGCTGGGTGGGTTCACCGCGTTGACCAGGGTGTCGGCGCCGTCGGCGAGACGGCTGACCGCCTCGGCGTCGGTGGCCTCGACCTGAGCTCCGGCGACGCCGGGCGGTGGCGTGGCGACACCGCTGCGGGAGGCGAGGACGACGCGATCGCCCGCCTCGGCGAGAAGTCCCGCGATGCCGCGGCCGATGGGCCCGGCTCCGATGACGACGTGGGTGCGCATGACGACCTCCTCAGTATTCGAGAGCACTGCTCTCTATTTCTACGATGCCGCAGGTCGATGTCGAAGTCAAGAGCAGTGCTCACATTCATGACACCCGCTCTCGGATATGCCATGCTGGGCGGATGGTCGACGTCCCTGGCATCCGCGAGCGCAACCGCGCGGCGATAGAGGCCGCGATCGTCGAGCGCGGCCGCGCTCAGCTGGCGGAGGTCGGCGCGGCAGCGCTGTCGCTGCGGGCGATCGCGCGTGACCTCGGGATGGTGTCGTCGGCGGTGTACCGGTACGTCGCCAACCGCGATGACCTGCTGACCTTGTTGATCATCGCGGCGTACGACGACCTCGGCGACGCGGTCGACCAGGCTCTCGCCGTCGCGGAGCCGGGCCCGCGAGCGCAGTTCGAGGCGCTCTGCCACGCCGTCCGCGACTGGGCGCTCGCGCGTCCCCACGACTATGCCCTCATCTACGGCTCGCCCGTGCCCGACTACCATGCCCCGGCCGAGCGGACCACGCCCGCGGGCACCCGCGTCCAGGTGCGCCTTGCCCGCGTGCTGTCGGAGATCCGTACCCGGCCGCCGCGCACCGGCGACCCCGACGCCGTCACGGCCGCGGCCGCGGGTCTGGAGCGGATCCTTGCCGATCCCGTCTTCGCCGAGGCCGTCTCCGGCGCCCGCCGGAGACCCGATCCCGAGCTGGTCCTGCGGGGTCTCGCCGGCTGGTCGCTGGTCATGGGCGCCATCACCGCCGAGGTCTTCGAGCAACTCGGCTCCGACACCATCGCCGACCCGGACGCCTACTTCGCCGGCATGGTGGCGCTGGCGACGGATCTGGTCCTCCGCTGAGCCCGCCTCGCTAGGCCGAGTGGCCGGCCGGGACCACCTCGCCGGGACGCGGCGGAGGCGGAGGCGTGCCGTCGCCGAACGGGCGTCCGCCGAGCGCCTCGCGGCCGTGCGGGGTGAGCCAGTTGGCCAGCACCGGCCCTCTCGGCACGATCTGGGTCGGATTGATGTCGCTGTGCACGACGTAGTAGTGCCGCTTGATCTGGGCGAAGTCGACGGTGTCGCCGAAGCCCGGCGTCTGGAACAGGTCGCGGGCGTAGGCCCACAGCGCCGGCATCTCGATCAGCTTGTTGCGGTTGCACTTGAAGTGCCCGTGGTAGACGGGGTCGAAGCGCACCAGCGTGGTGAAGAGGCGTACGTCGGCCTCGGTGATCCGGTCGCCGACGAGATAGCGCCGATCGGTCAGCCGCTCCTCGAGCCGGTCGAGTGCCGCGAAGAGCCGGTCGTAGGCCCGGTCGTAGGACTCCTGCCGGCCGGCGAAGCCGCAGCGGTAGACCCCGTTGTTCACCTCGGTGTAGACCCAGCCGTTGACCTCGTCGATCTCCTCGCGCAGGTCGTCCGGGTAGAGGTCGGGCGCCCCGTCGCGGTGGAAGTCCACCCACTCCCTCTCGAAGTCGAGGGTGATCTGCGGGAAGTCGTTGGTGACGACCCCGCCGCTGGGGACGTCGACGACCGCCGGGACGGTGATCCCTTTGGGATAGTCCGGGAACCGCTGGAAGTAGGCCTCCTGCAGCCGCTCGATGCCGAGCACCGGGTCGCGTCCGCCCGGGTCGAGGTCGAAGGTCCACGACCGCACGTCGTGGGTCGGTCCGCAGAGCCCCAGGCTGATCGCGTCCTCCAGCCCGAGCAGCCGCCGGACGATGAGGGTCCGGTTGGCCCACGGGCAGGCGCGGGCGGCGACCAGCCGGTAGCGGCCGGCCTCGACCGGCCACTGGGCACCGTCGCGGGTGATCCGGTCCTCGATGTAGCGGGTGTCCCGGTTGAACTCGGGCTCGACATAGGTCATCGGTCGGTCTCCTGGGTGTGCGGCTGGTGGAGGCGCTCGCTGCCCAGCAGCCGGCCGGTGCGGTGCCGGTGGGCGTGGAGGAGCAGCGCGAGGGCGCCGAGCAGCACCCCGGCGGCGGTGATCGTCCACCCGGTGGTGTCGTCGCCGACCAGCGCGACGATCAGGCCGGCGAGGATGATGAGGGTGGCGAATCCCAGTCCCATGCCGCCCAGCGTAAGGCCCACCGCGTTCTAGGCTGCTTCCATGCCGCTGGATCCCGAGCTCCGACCGCTGCTCGATCTCATCGCCGCCGGGGTGCCGATGCATCAGCAGACGCCGGAGGCGGCACGCGCGGCCTTCCGCATGCTGACGGTCGACTACCGCAAGCCCGAGGACGTGCTGCCGGTTGCCGCCGTCGAGGACGGCACGGTCCCGGGCGTCGAGGGACCGCTGCCGGCCCGGGTCTACCGGCCCGACGCGGATGGCCCCGTTCCCACGGTGGTGCTCTTCCACGGGGGCGGGTTCGTGATCGGCGATCTCGACACCCACGACAGCATGGCTCGGGCGATCTGCCGCGGGACCACGTCCGTGGTGGTCTCGGTCGACTACCGGCTGGCGCCGGAGCACCGGTTCCCGGCGGCCGCTCTGGACGCGATCGCGGCGACCTCCGCGGTGCTGGCCGAGCGCGCGCGGTACGGCGGGAGCGACGTGGTCGCGGTCGCGGGCGACAGCGCGGGCGGCAACCTCTCCGCGGTCGCGGCCCAGACGGTTCCGGGCCTGGCCGCTCAGCTCCTGGTCTATCCGGCGACGGACGTGCCGGGCGAGTACGCCTCGCGCCGGGAGAACGCCAGCGGCTACTTCCTGGAGATGGACACGATGGCGTGGTTCATCGGCCACTACGCCGACGATCCGGCGGCGTACTCCGACCACCGGCTCTCCCCGATGCAGGGCCCGCTGGCGGGACTTCCGCCCGCGGTAGTGGTCACCGCCGAGTTCGACCCGCTGCGCGACGAGGGCGAGGCGTACGCCGACGCGCTGGCCGCCGCCGGCGTACCGGTGGTCAAGCGCCGCTTCGACGGGCTGATCCACGGCTTCTTCGACATGGGCGCGTTCTCCTCGGCCTGCCGGGCCGCGGTCGAGGAGAGCGTCGCGCTCTTCGACGAGGTGCTGCACCGTGGTTGACCCGCGTGCCCCGGTGCAGGCAGTTCACGTCCATTCGGCGCTGATCCGGCGCTGACGGGCCGAGCTTCCTGCATCGGGGTCCGGCGTATCCGGACCGGCGGGGGGACGCGCGCGCCGCAGCGTCGTACGGCACGATGACGCCATGCGTCCCAGGGTGAGCATCCTCGCGGCAGTGGTCCTCGGTCTCTCGGTGGCCACCGGCGTGGCTGGTCCGGCTGAGGCCGCCGGCGGTCCACCGACGATCACGGTGACGCCGAGCCCGGTGACGCCCGACGGCACCCTGACGGTGACCGGGACCGGCTGTGACGCGGGGTCGCCGGTGTCGTTCCGCGTCTGGGAGACGACTCTTGGCGGCTATGGCTACTGGCACAGCACCAACACGGGCTGGACCGCCGACGGCGACGGCAGCTTCTCGAAGGGACTGCACTTCGAGCCGCCCTTCACCCCCACGCCGGGAGCCCAGATCGGCGTCGCCGCGTCGTGCACTTCGACGCACGACCTCGCGCAGGAGAGCCCCGGCAAGTTCCTCCTGGTGACCTTGGCCGACCCCACGGTGAGCCTGTCGGTGCCGGCGGCGGTGGCGTACGGCGCGCCGGTGCGCGTCACGGTGACGCCAAGCCGGGCCACCGGCGTGGTCACCCTGAAGCTCGACGGAGCGACGGTGAACACGAACGGGTCCGCCTGGGGCGCCTACACGGTGACTCTCCCCGTCGCCCCCGCTCTGGGTCGGCACGCCCTGGAAGCGGTGTTCGACCCCACGGTGGTCGGTGCTCCCACGGTGACCGACACCGCGACGTTCACGGTGGCCAAGGCGACCGCCAAGGTCACCCTCGACGCGGGCAAGAAGAAGGTTCGCAAAGGCAAGAAGGTCAAGGTCACCGTGCAGCTGACCTCGACCGGGCCGGCGACCGGCAGGGTTCATATCAAGCATGGCGCCAAGGTCCGCAAGACGATGACCCTGACGGCGGCCGACGCGGGGGTGAAGCGGATCAAGGTGAGGCTGCCCAAGACCGGCAAGCGCAAGCTCACCGCGCACTTCGCCGGCAACGGCTACGTCACGGCGGCGAAGTCCGGCGAGGTTCGGGTCAAGGTCGTCCGCTGAGCCCGCGCGGGGCGAGCGAGCGTACTACCGAACCTTGAAGGTGCGGGTCGTTCGGGCCTGCTGACCGCCGGCGAGGGTGACGCGCACATGGGCGACGTACTTGCCCTTGGGCAGCTTCCTCTTGAGGGCGAGCTTCCAGCTGCTGCCGGCAGCCACGCTCAGCCAGCGCGGTGCGTCGCAGCGGTACTTCTTGCGGGTGATCTTGGTGCCCTTGGCCTTGCCGAACCTCGGCTTGGCGGACTTCGCCCAGCGGCACTTGTGCTTCTTCTTCAGCAGTGGCTTGTCGATCCTCTGCAGGCCGACCTCGATGCTGCGGACCAGCCCGGTCGGGCCCGCGGTGCCGGTGATCGCCTTCACCTTCTTCCTGCGTGGCTTGGCGATCTGAGCGGTCGCGGATGACCGTGGCGGGACGACGGTCGGCGGCGGAGGACTCGGCGGGATGCCGCCTCCGAGGAGACGCACGGCCTGGCCGGTGAATCCGGCGTCCGAGCGGGCATAGCCGGCGGCGACGTACCGGCCGGAGGGGTCGACGGCGATCCGGTTGACGCCCCCGTGCGGCAGGACCGGCGCGGCTCCCGGGTGCGGATCCCACAGCACCGCGCCGCCAGTGCCGAAGCCGGGATCGGGGTGGCCGTACGGCGTCAGCCGCACCACGCTGCTCCCCAGCCCGGTGGTGCCGCCGGCGACGATCCAGCCGGCGGGATCGACGGCCACCGTGCGCAGCTCACCGGTCTGGGAGGTCATCGAGGTGGGCAGCACCGCCCAGCCGTTGCTGCCGAACGAGGTGTCCAGCGTGCCATTCGCCAGGAACCGGGCGACGGCGGGTCGGGCGGAGACGGCGCACGGGCTGCCGGGCGGCTCCGAGCAGG
>CAZTHV010000223.1:0-5707 GCA_964613165.1 uncultured Marmoricola sp. | reverse complement strand
AACGGCGGGACCGGGCCCACCCGGGCCCGCACGGCTCGCAGCGCCTCGGCGATGTCCGCGGGGGCCGCCGGGGACAGGCCGATGCTGTGCACGGCGGAGTCGCCGGCACCCATCGCCAGCCACGTCCGCCGCGGGAACAGCGTGTCGAGCGTCTCCAGGTCGGCGCCGTGCACGATCGGGTGACGGGTGACGGGGTTGGTCACGCAGGGGCCGACCGGGATCCGCTCGGTCGCACCGAGGGCGACCTGGATCATCGGGTACATCGACCCGTAGAGCTGGGGCGAGTCCGCGATCCCGAGGAACCGGAGACCGGCCGCCTCGGCCTCGGCCGCCACCCTGGCCACCAGGGTCGCCTCGGTCGGGATGTGCGACACCGCCAGCCTCATCCGTGCTCACCTCTCCGATCGGTGGTCCGATCGGTGGGTGGCGGCCCGGACACCGGACGCCACCCACTCGATCATCGTCACTTCGTCGCTTCGGCAGCCCAGTCTGCTTCCACGTAGCTGGAGGCCTTCACCGGCTCCTTGATGAGCCCCTTGTCCAGCATGTAGTCGGCCACCTGCTGCAGCTGCTCCAGCGCGGCGTCGTCGAAGCTCACCCGGAACTCGATCTTGGCGTTGATCGCCTTCACCTCGTCGACGCTGTCGATCCCGGTCTTGCCGGTGGTGAACTCAGCCACCTCGTCGGGGTTCTGCTGCATCCACTCCGAGGCCGCCTGCAGCGCCCTGAGCACCTTGATGCCCAGCTCCCGGTCCTTGGTGATCTTCTGCCCGGCCACGACATACCCGTTGAGCGGGTTCAGGTCGTCGTCACCCCCGACCCACGCGACGTGCGAGCCCGAGCGGGCGGCGACGGCCTGGGTGACGTTGGGCTCGAACTGGATGATCCCGTCGACGTCACCCTTGGCGAACAGCGCCACCAGCTGGGCGAACTTGGCATCGACGACCTCGATCTTGGACGCGTCGAGGCCGTGCTGCTCCACGAATCGGTCGAACCAGAAGTTGGCAGTCGAGTTCGACTGGAAGGCCACCTTCTTGCCGTACAGGTCCTCCGGCTCCTTGATGTCGTCGGTGGTCACGAAGCCCCACCAGTCGCTGGAGTAGGAGTTCGTGCCGATGATCCTCACCGGCGCGCCCTGCGAGGCCAGGCTGGCCGCGGGGAAGGCAGCCACGGTGGTCATGTCGGCCTGACCGGTGACCACCGCCTCGGTGCCCTCGACGCCGGTCGGGAACTCCTGGATCTTGGCGTCGATGCCCTGCTTCTCGAAGAAGCCCTTCTCGACCGCCAGATAGAGCGGTACTCCGAAGAAGTCGGGCTGGGTGGCCACCGTCAGCTGCACGCTGCCCGCGCCACTCCCGGAGTCGGACTCACTTCCACAGGCGGCCGTGACCGCCGCCACCATCACTAGCGTCACGCTCAGCGTCACGCCTCTCATCATCGACCTCACGATGCTTCCTCCATCTGCTCGCGGCGTCATGCCACTCCCGGACCCTCTGGTCCGAAACTCAATTGCCCGGCTCCACGGCCAGGAACTCTCCGATCAGCTGCGCCGCACGGGCGGGCTGCTCCAGGACCAGGTAGTGCCCGGACTGCTGGACCACCGTCATCCGCGCGTCCGGCATGACCTCCACGGCCGTGCTGAAGCCGACCCCGCTCTCGGCGGGCCGCCATGGGGTCATCTGGTCCTCGCTGCCGGCGATCAGCAGCACCGGCAGCCCCACTCGCGGGAGCAGGCCGGAGAGGTCCAGCGCCTCCAGGCTCTCGGTGCCCGCGACGAACGACTCGGGGTCGTTCGAGGACATCCCGAAGCGCAGCTCCTCGAGGATCTCCGCGCTGTCGGGACGGTCGTAGAACGCCCGGGAGAACCCGGCCACCGCGGTCAGATCTGCCGCGGCCACCATGCCCGAGGTGCGGGCGGCCAGCTTCCAGGTCTGGCGCATGTGCCGTGCGGCCTGGTCGTAGCGCATCATGCAGCAGCTCAGCACCAGCCGCGAGAGCAGCTCGGGGTGCCGGTCGGCGAAGGTCAGCGCCACCAGGCCGCCCATCGAGGTGCCGTGGACGACGACCGGCTCGTCGTACTCGCCGCGGATGAGCTCGGCGAGGTGATCGGCCCAGGCGTCGATGCCGACCGCTCCAGCCGCCTTGCTCTGGCCGTAGCCGGGGAGGTCGACGTCGACCACCGTGAAGTGCTCGCTCAGGTACGGCGTCAGCCGCCCGAAGTTGCGGAAGCCGAAGCCCGAGCCGTGCACCTGCACGACCAACGGGCCGGAGCCGACCGTCCGGCACCACATCGTGGAGCCGTCCGGCAGCGCGACCGTGCGCTCGACGGCGCTCATCGCCTCTCCCCCTTCAGCGAGTCCACGATCGCGGACAGCCCGCGCTCCAGCGTCCACTGCGGCTCGAAGCCGGTGTGGCTCACGAACGCCGAGCCGTCGACGTTGCTCGGAAAGCCGATCCGGCCGGGCAGCACCTCGAACTCGGCGTCCGGCAGCAGCGTGCGCATCACCTCCACCGCCTCGGTGACCGAGCGCGAGGAGCAGTGCAGGTTCATCACCGGGATCGGCGCCGGCTCGCTGTAGACCGCCAGCTCGAAGGCTCGGGCGACGTCGTCGACGTACTGCCAGCCGAACACGTCGTCGCCGTAGGGCACCTCTCCACAGCCCTCGGAGACCGGGCGGTCGATGAGCTCCCTGGTGAACATCCCCTGGCCGCGCTTCTTGCCCACCCCGTACACCAGGTTGACCCGCAGCCCCAGCGAGTCGACTCCCAGCCTGGTGTAGTCGGCCGCGAGGAACTCCGCCATCGCCTTGCAGGACGCGTAGACGTGGTCCGGCGAGACCGGCGTGTCCTCGGTGATCCGCTCGTCGCGCCGGGAGTCGCCGAGGTAGCCGAAGACCGCCATCGAGCTGGCCCAGGCGACCTTGGCCAGCCCGTGGATGCGGGCGGCCTCGAACATGTTCATGGTGCCGACGCAGTTGACCTCCAGCGCCAGCGGCGGATTGGCCTGCGACTCGGGCACCAGCAGCGAGGCCAGATGGACGATCCGCTCGGCGCGGTGCTCGACGATCACCCGGCACAGGTGGGCCAGGTCGCGGACGTCGCCGCGCACCACCGTGAGACCGTCCACCTCCGCGGAGCCCAGCTCACGGGCCAGGGCGTCGTGGTCGGGCACCAGGTCGAAGGAGACCACCTGCTCGCCTCGCTCCAGCAGCCGGCGCACCGTCGGCGCGCCGATGAAGCCTGTTCCACCCGTCACGAGGACGCTCACTCCGCCTCCATCTGTGTTGCATCATCGATTTGATCCCGAGGGTCCCGGTCCCGAGAGCTGGGACCTTCGGGAACCCGATGTTGTCACATCATGGGTAGGTGCGCAAGAGTTGTCCTCACGTTCGAGCACGGCCCGAGCGTGACGGAGCGGCTCTCGGCGCGGTCTCCCACCGCGATCGGAGCCGATGTTGCAAGATGCTGCAAGATGCGGTCCGCCGCACACCAACCGAACGGAGCCCACCATGACGACCCGGCTGCGGCTGCTGTCGACCGGCGGCACCATCACCTCGACTCCCCCCGCGGACGGCACCGGCGGCGTGGTGCCGTCCCTCGGCGCCGACGACCTGCTCGGCGCCGCCGCGACCGGTCCCGTCGAGGTGACCACCCGCACCCTTCGGACGGTGGCGTCCAGCGACCTGACCTGGCCGGACCTGGCAGCGGTGCGTGCTGCCGTGGCCGAGGCCTTCGGCGAGGAGCAGGACGCGGTCGTGGTGGTGCAGGGCACCGACACCATCGAGGAGACCTCCTTCGCCCTCGACCTCTGGCATGCCGGTCCGCAGCCGGTGGTCGTCACCGGCGCGATGCGGCACCCGGGCAGCGCCGGCGCCGACGGTCCGGGCAACGTCGCCGCGGCGGTCACGGTCGCCTGCGCGGCGGCGGCGCACGATCTCGGCGTCCTGGTCGCCTTCGCCGACGAGATCCACGCAGCCCGGTGGGTGCGCAAGACGCATACCTCCAGGCCGGCCGCCTTCGCCTCCCCCACCACCGGTCCGCTCGGCTGGGTCGTGGAGGGGCGGGTCCGCGTCGCCGGCGCAGTGCCCCGGCTGCCCACCATCGACCCGCCCGGCGGCGGGTCAGTGCCACCGGTCGCCCTGCTGCCGGTCCCGCTGGGTGACGACGGACGACTCCTGGCCGCTGTGGCCGACGCCGGGTACGCCGGCCTGGTCGTCGAGGGCATGGGAGGCGGCCACGTGCCCTCCGCCGCCGTCGACGCGCTAACCCGGCTCGCATCGCGGATTCCCGTCGTCCTGGCCACTCGCTGCCTCGGCGGGGAGGGACTCACCGGCACCTACGGCTTCCCCGGGTCGGAGAGCGATCTTCTCGCCCGCGGCCTGATCAGCGGTGGCGCGCTGAGCCCGGTCAAGGCCCGGGTGCTGCTCAGCGTGGCCCTGGCCGGGCACGATGACCCCGATGCCGCCCGCGACCGGTTCCGCCGGGTGCGCGACCAGATGACCCGCTGAGGAGACCCGATGGCCGAGAGCCCCGTCGCCGGCGCGCGCCCGCCCCGGCGCAACCCGAGTCCGATCGTGCTGAACCTCCCCGCGCTGGCGCCGCCGGAGGACACCAGCACCACCGTCGAGCAGCACGTCGTCGCCGAGATCACCCGGCTGATCGCGGCCGGCGTGCTCGAGCCGGGCGCGCGGCTTCCGCTGCGCCAGCTCGCCGGGCACTTCGGGGTGAGCATCACCCCCGTCCGCGCGGCGCTGATCCAGCTGTCCCGGGACCGGCTGGTCGACTACCGGGCCCATGGCGGGGTCCGGGTCACCGAGATGTCCCTGGAGGAGTTCGAGGAGGTCTGGACGACCCGGGTGGCCCTGGAGTGGTGGCTGACCCGCCGCGGGGTCGAGGCGCTCACCGAGGCCGATCTGGGGCAGTTCGACGAGCTCTTCGCCGACGTACGCGACGCCGCCCGGGAGCGCGCGGAGTGGCCCAACTACGTCGCGCGCAGCTGGGCCTACCGGCGCACGCTCTATGCGCTGGCGGACCGGCCGCACATCCTGGCCGCGCTGGACGTCGCCTACGCCCGCTCGGCGCGCTACAGCCGGCTGATGCTGGTCGACCCGCTCCGGATCGACCACGCGTTCGCGACGATGGTCCACGTCCACGAGGCGATCCGCCGCTTCGACGCTCTCGGTGCCCAGCGAGTGCTGCGCATGGGCATGGAGTGGACGATGGACTACGCCCTCGCCCAGTTCGCCCAGGAGCCGCGGTTCACCTCCGCGAGCAACCGCCGGGCGCAGCTAGCGGCTGAGGATGACTGAGGAGCCGTGGCCGAAGAGGCCTTGGTTGGCCGTGATGCCGATGCGGGCTCCCTCGACCTGACGGTCCTCGGCCTGACCGCGCAGCTGCCAGGTGAGCTCGCAGACCTGAGCCAGTGCCTGGGCGGGGACGGCCTCGCCGAAGCAGGCGAGACCGCCGCTCGGGTTGACCGGGATGCGGCCACCGATGGTGGTCTCTCCCGCCCGGAGCAGGTGCTCGGCCTCACCGCGCTTGCACAGGGCGAGGTCCTCGATCCAGTCCAGCTCCAGCGCGGTGGACAGGTCATAGACCTCCGCGACATCGACGTCCTCGGGGCCGACCCCGGCCTCCTCGTAGGCCGCCTGGCCGATCGACTCCTTGAAGGTCAGATCTCCCGGCTCGCCCACCCCGGACGAGGTGA
>CAZTHV010000222.1:0-5723 GCA_964613165.1 uncultured Marmoricola sp. | reverse complement strand
TCGATCCCGGCGGCGTGCAGATCCTTGACCATCTGCTTGAACTCGCGCACCTGCTGCCCGCGGTCGCCGGCAGACGAGTAGCCGGCGTGCGGCGCGAAGAAGCCGATGGAGTTGTAGCCCCAGTAGTTGGTCAGGCCGCGCTCGACCAGTGCCGGCTCGGGCACGAAGTGGTGCACCGGCAGCAGCTCGACGGCGGTGACGCCCAGCTCGTTGAGGTAGCGGGTGACCACGGGATGGCCGAGGGCGGCGTACGTCCCGCGGATCTCCTCGGGAATGTCGGGATGGGTCATGGTGAAGCCGCGGACGTGGACCTCGTAGATCACGGTGTCCCGCCAGCGCCGCCGCATCGGCGCGTCGTCGCCCCAGTCGAACTCGTCGTGCACCACGACGCTGCGCGGCATGGCTCCCGCGGAGTCCAGGGCGCTCGGGCTCTCCGGGTCGTCGACGTCGTGGGCGAAGACCTCCGGTCCCGGCGAGACCACGCCGCTGACCGCCTGGCCGTAGGGATCCAGCAGCAGCTTGAGCGAGTTGAACCGCAGGCCCTGGGAGGGCTGCCACGGTCCGCTCGCCCGATAGCCGTACCGCGTCCCCCGCGCGACGCCGGGGATGGCGCCGTGCCAGATGCCCAGGGAGTGCTCGGTCAGCTGGTACGCCGTCTCGGCCCCGTCCTCGTCGAAGAGGCAGACGTGCAGCGTGGTGGCCTCGGGGGCATAGACCGCGAAGTTGGTCGCCTCCTCGGTCCACGTCGCGCCCAGCGGCCAGGCCCGTCCGGGCCAGACCGGGGAGCTCTCGTCGCGGTCGTGCCAGCGCCAGGTCTCCACGGGGACGATCATCGCAGCCGAGGATCCAGGCTAGGTTGGCGGAACCCGAGGATGAGGAGCGAGTGGATGGCTGAGTACGAGTTCGTGCGGCTCGAGGTGGCCGACGGCGTAGGCACGATCCGGCTGGACCGGCCGAAGATGAACGCCCTCGACGCCCAGATGCAGGAGGAGATCCGTGGCCTGGCCACCGAGGCGAGCGAGCGCGACGACGTCAAGGCCGTGGTGATCTGGGGCGGTGAGCGGGTCTTCGCCGCCGGCGCCGACATCAAGGAGATGGCCGCCATGTCGCACACCGACATGGTCAAGCGCTCCTCCGGCCTCACCAGCGCCTTCACCGCCGTCGCCCGGATCCCCAAGCCGGTCGTCGCCGCGGTCAACGGCTATGCCCTGGGCGGCGGATGCGAGCTGACCCTGTGCGCCGACATCCGGATCGCCGCCGACAACGCGGTCCTGGGGCAGCCGGAGATCCTGCTCGGGATCATCCCGGGTGCCGGTGGCACCCAGCGGCTGAGCCGGCTGGTCGGCCCGAGCCGGGCCAAGGACATCATCTTCACCGGCAGGTTCGTCAAGGCCGAGGAGGCGCTGGTGATCGGCCTGGTGGACCGGGTCGTCCCCGCGGACCAGGTGTACGCCGAGGCGGTGGCCTGGGCCGGGCAGTTCGCCTCCGCGGCGACGTACGCCGTGCGCGCGGCCAAGGAGGCGGTCGACCGGGGCCTGGAGGTCGACCTGGACACCGGCCTGGAGATCGAGCGACAGCAGTTCGCCTCGCTCTTCGCGACCGAGGACCGCACGATCGGGATGAGCTCGTTCATCGAGAACGGTCCGGGTCAGGCGAGATTCGTCGGCCGCTGACCGGGCCACTGCCGGCCCAGGGGATGCCTACCGAGGAGCGCACGCGTGGTCAAAGCCGTGAAGTCCGACCAGCCGTTGCCCGAGCGGACCAGCGCCGGCGAGGTGGACCGGATCAGGGAGGCCCTGGCCCGGATCATCCGGATCGTCCTCATCGTCTTCGCCCTGGTGCTGGCCCTCGGCGCCTTCCTGGTCGCCGTCGGCGACAACGTCGGTCAGGACAACCCGCTGGTGCGGTTCGTGCTCGGCCTCGCCGGGGCCATCGACGGCCCGTTCAGCCGCGACAACGGCGTCCTCGTCTTCGACGGCGGGAACGCCGCGACCAAGGGCGCCGTGGTCAACTGGGGCGTGGCGGCGATCGTCTACCTGGTGATCGGACGCTGGCTCCAGCGGTTCCTCGCCCCCAAGCGCCGGTCGGTGCGCCGCTGACGACGTCCGGGCTGTGACTGATCCCACCTGGCCCGGCCTGTGGCATGCGGGGTCCGGACTAGTAGCCTCAACCGAACTCACATTCTGATCCAGGAGGGGCCCTCGCGGGTCGTTGCCCATGAACATTGTCGTCTGTGTCAAGTACGTACCCGACGCGACCGCGCAGCAGCAGTTCGAGTCGGACAACACCGTGGACCGTGTCGCGGTCGCGGGTCTGCTCTCCGAGCTCGACGAGTATGCCGTCGAGCAGGCGCTGCAGCTGAAGGAGAAGAACGCCGAGCCCGACTCGGTGACGGTCACGGCGCTGACGATCGGTCCCGCGGGAGCCGCCGAGGCTGTCCGCAAGGCGCTGCAGATGGGCGCCGACAAGGGCGTCCACGTGGTCGACGACGCGATCGCCGGCTCCGACGCGCCGGCCACCTCCAAGGTGCTCGCCGCCGCCGTCTCCAAGCTCGGTGACGTCGATGTGGTCGTCACCGGCATGGCCTCCACCGACGGCGGCATGTCGGTCGTCCCGGCGATGATCGCCGAGCGTCTCGACCTGCCCCAGGTGACCTTCGCCTCCGTGGTGGAGTCGCAGGGCAACGAGTTCCGGATCAAGCGCGACGGCGACGTCGCCACCGAGATCATCGGCGCGACCGCTCCGCTGGTGCTCTCGGTCACCGACCAGACCGGTGAGGCCCGCTACCCGTCGTTCAAGGGCATCATGGCGGCCAAGAAGAAGCCACTGGACACCTGGTCGCTCGGCGACCTCGGCGTGGACGCGGGCGAGGTCGGTCTGTCGGCCGCGTGGTCGGTCGTCGAGACCGCTACGGCCCGTCCGCCGCGCACCCAGGGCGAGATCGTGACCGACGACGCAGGCTCGGGCGCCACGGCGCTGGTCGAGTTCCTCGCGTCGAAGAAGTTCATCTGAGGCGGGAGCAAGAGACATGAGTGAAGTACTGGTTCTGATCGACCACGTCGACGGCGCGGTCCGCAAGCCCGCCCTCGAGCTGCTGGCCATCGCCAAGCGTCTCGGCTCGCCCTCGGCGGTCTTCATCGGCGGCGCCGACAAGGCCCAGACCGCCGCCGAGCAGCTGACCAAGTTCGGCGCCGACAAGGTCTACGTCGTCGACGACGCCGAGACCAAGGGCTACCTGGTCGCTCCCAAGGCAGAGGTCCTCCAGCAGATCGCGGCGCAGGCGAGCCCCGCCGCGATCCTGATCACCTCCTCCGCGGAGGGCAAGGAGATCGCCGGTCGCCTCGCGGTCAAGCTGGACTCCGGTGTGATCACCGACGCGGTCGACGTCGCCGCGGGCGCTGACGGCTCGCCGGTGACCACTCAAGCCGTCTTCGCGGGCAGCTACACCATCGAGGCCAAGGTCACCCAAGGCACGCCGATCATCACGGTCAAGCCCAACGCGGCGGCTCCTGAGGAGCCGGCCGGTGCCGGTGCCGTCGAGCAGTTCGCCGCGACGATCTCGGACTCGGCCAAGAAGGCCCAGATCGTGGCGGCGCAGCCGCGTGAGTCCTCCGGCCGTCCCGAGCTCACCGAGGCCGCGATCGTGGTCTCCGGTGGTCGCGGCACAGCGGGCGACTCCGGCTGGAAGCCGCACGCCTTCCAGATCGGCCAGACCGGCAAGACCGTCTCGCCGCAGCTCTACATCGCCGCGGGCATCTCCGGCGCCATCCAGCACCGGGCCGGCATGCAGACCTCGAAGACCATCGTGGCCGTCAACAAGGACGAGGAGGCCCCGATCTTCGAGCTGGTCGACTTCGGCGTCGTCGGCGACCTCCACGCGGTCCTCCCGGCCGCCACCGAGGCGATCAATCAGCGCAAGGGCTGAGCTCACCACGTTGCGGCCGGTCAGGCTCGCGATCGCCTGTGGTGGTGGTCGCCGGCCGGGCCGGCTCGCTGCTTCTCACCGCACCCTGGTCGCCCGGCTGAGGCTCGGGCGGCCCGCGTACCCTGGATGCCGATGACCGTCTACCTGGACCACGCGGCGACGACGCCGATGCTGCCGGAGGCCGCGGCGGCGATGACCGCTCAGTTCGGCCGGGCGGGCAACGCCTCCTCTCTGCATGCCTCCGGACGCGCGGCGCGACGGGTGGTCGAGGAGTCCCGAGAGCGGATCGCCGCTGCCCTGGGCTGCCGTCCCGGCGAGGTGGTGCTCACCTCCGGAGGCACCGAGTCGGACAACCTCGCGCTCAAGGGGCTCTTCTGGTCGCGACGGGACGAGGACCCCCGGCGTACCCGGATCCTGGTCACCGCCGTGGAGCACCACGCCGTCCTCGACCCGCTGGAGTGGCTGGAGACCCACGAGGGCGCCCAGGTGGAGCTGCTGCCGGTCGATCATCGGGGTCGGCTGGATCCCGAGGCGCTGCGGGCGGCGGTCCGGCGAGACCCGGGCAGCGTCGCGCTGGTCTCGGTGATGTGGGCCAACAACGAGGTCGGCACGGTGCAACCGATCCGCGAGGTGGTCGAGATCGCCCACGAGCACGGCATCCCGGTCCACACCGACGCGGTCCAAGCCGTGGGTCACCTCCCGGTCGACTTCGCCGCCTCCGGCGTGGACGCGATGACGCTGACCGGTCACAAGATCGGCGGTCCGTACGGCGTGGGCGCGCTGCTGCTGCGCCGCGAGCTGCGGCCGGTCGCCCTGCTGCACGGTGGCGGCCAGGAGCGCGATGTCCGCTCGGGCACCCTCGACGTTCCCGGGGTCGCGGGACTGGCCGTGGCCTGCGCCACAGCCGTCGCCGCCCAGCCCGCCACCGCGACCCGGTTCGCCGCCCTGCGCGACGACCTGATCGCCGGCGTCCTCGGCGTGGTCCCCGGTGCGGTGCCCAACGGCGACCACCGGCCGGGCCGGGGACTGCCCGGGATCGCCCACCTGACCTTTCCGAGCTGCCAGGGAGACTCGCTGCTGATGCTGCTGGACGCGCGCGGCATCGAGTGCTCGACCGGCTCGGCGTGCAACGCCGGGGTGCCGCGGCCCTCCCACGTGCTGCTCGCGATGGGCCGCGACGAGGAGGACGCCCGCTGCTCGCTGCGCTTCTCCCTCGGCCACACCTCGACCGAGGCCGACGTGGCCGCGCTGATCGAGGCGATCGGCCCCGTGGTCGAGCGTGCCCGCGCGGCGGCGCTGACGGTGCGATCGGCGGGCTAGTCGTCGTGGGCATGCGCGTTCTAGCAGCGATGTCGGGCGGCGTCGACTCGGCTGTGGCGGCGGCCCGGGCGGCGGAGACGGGCCACGACGTCACCGGCATCCACCTCGCGCTCTCGCGCAACCCGAAGTCCTATCGCACCGGCGCCCGCGGCTGCTGCACGATCGAGGACGCCAACGATGCCCGCCGGGCCGCGGACGTCATCGGGATCCCGTTCTACGTCTGGGATCTGTCCGAGCGCTTCCACGAGGATGTCGTGGAGGACTTCATCGGCGAGTACGCCGCCGGCCGTACGCCGAACCCGTGCCTGCGCTGCAACGAGCGGATCAAGTTCGCGGCGGTGCTGGAGCGGGGATTGGCGCTCGGGTTCGACGCCGTCGCGACAGGTCACTACGCGCAGCTGCGGACGTCGGCCGATGAGACGATCGAGCTGCACCGGGCGGTCGAAGAGCTCGGCTTGTTCTATCCGCCCGATCCGAA
>CAZTHV010000221.1:0-5742 GCA_964613165.1 uncultured Marmoricola sp. | reverse complement strand
GCTGCAGGCCCGCACGAGCATCCGCGCCGACACCGGTCCGGCCTGGCCACGACAGGTCATCGAGGAGCGGCCGGCACCCCGCCGGCGGGCACGCGCGCGTGTCGTCCGAGCCGTCAAGCGCCTGCGCGGGGCCCCGCGCCGAGAGCAGGCCGGCTGAGCGGCCGGCTCCCTCATTCGGGGTACGTCGCCCGTCGCCGGGCCAGATGCACGGAGCCCGCTCCTAGCCTCACCGGTATGGCTGTAGTCGTCGCACCACACCGGCGATCCGGTGCCTGGCCATGGCAGAGAGGCGGCAGTCGTGCCCACCGTCAAGCGGATCCTCCGAGTCGAGGAGGCCCGGTGAACGCCCCGAAGTGCCGCCTGTGCGGCGCCGAGCTGACCCGGACGTTCGTCGACCTCGGCATGTCACCACCGTGCGAGAGCTACCTGGATGCGGACCAGCTCGACCTGGGCGAGACGTTCTACCCGCTCCACGTGCGGATCTGCCCCTCGTGTCTGCTGGTCCAGCTGCCGGCGTACCTGAGCGGCGAGGACATCTTCCGCCACTACGCCTACTTCTCCTCCTACTCCGACTCCTGGGTGACCCACGCCAGGCGCTACGTGCACACCGCCGTCACCCGGCTCGGCCTGGCCGAGGACTCCTTCGTGGTCGAGGTTGCCAGCAACGACGGCTACCTGCTGCGGCACGTGCGCGACCTCGGCCTCCGCTGCCTGGGCATCGAGCCGGCGGCCAACATCGCGGAGGTGGCCCGGACACATGGCATCGAGACGGTCTGCGAGTTCCTCGGCGAGGCGACGGGCACAGCCGTCGCGGCCGAGCACGGCAAGGCCGACCTGGTGGTCGCCAACAACGTCTTCGCCCACGTGCCCGACATCGTCGACTTCGCCCGCGGGCTGCGCGCCCTGCTGAAGGACGACGGGATGCTGACCATCGAGATCCCGCACCTCCTGCGACTGATCGAGGACCGGCTCTACGACACGATCTACCACGAGCACTACTCCTATCTGTCCCTCCTCACCACCGAGCGCGTGCTCGCCGAGGCCGGTCTCACCGTCGTGGACGTCGAGGAGCTGCCCACGCACGGAGGCTCGCTGAGGACCTGGTCGATGCCTCGCGAGCGCGCCACCGAGCCGAGCGCCCGGGTCGCGGCCGTCCTGAAGCAGGAGTACGCCGCCCGGCTCGACACCGTCGAGGGCCACGCCGGGTTCGCGGCGGTGGTCAGCGTGGCGCGGGACGACCTCGTCGAGTTCCTCGTCACGGCTCGCCGCGAGGGCAAGACGGTGGCCGGCTACGGCGCTCCTGGGAAGGGCAACACGCTCCTCAACCACGCCGGTGTACGCGAGGATCTCCTCGCCTACACCGTCGACCGCAACGCGTTCAAGCAGGGGATGTTCCTACCTGGCACGCACATCCCCATCCACCCACCGGAGCGGCTCGCCGCGACCCGGCCGGACTACATCCTCATCCTGCCGTGGAACCTCCGCGAGGAGATCACCGCGCAGCTGGCCTACACCCGGCAGTGGGGCGCCCGGCTGGTCGTCCCGCTGCCGACGCTCGAGGTCTTCTAGGGGTCTAGGGACCGACCACGGCGGTCAGCTGGCGCCGTAGACGACCCAGCGGTGGGCGAGGCGCGGCCAGGCCTCGCGCAGCTCCTGGGCGAGGTCGGGGAGCAACAGCAGGATGCTGTCCGGGTCCGCGGCCAGCAGCGCGGCCGGGGCCACGATCGGGATGCCGGTCCCCGGCATCCGGCGGCCTTGCTTGGCCGGCGAGCCGTCAGCGACGCCCGCGACCGCACCCGGCTGCAGGCCGGCGGCCGCGAGCAGCGCGACCGCCCGTGAACCGGCGCCGTAGAGCCAGGCACCGCCCCGCCGGCGTTCGACCCATTCGCGCAGCCAGACGACGTCCTCGTCGCGCGCGGTCGCGAGCGGCGCCATCGCGCCCGGCTCCAGGACGCCGGCGACCAGCTCCGCGCGCTCCAGGTCGTCGACCGCTCCGGCCTCCCGGGCAGGCCCGGCCCCGCTGCGGGAGGCGAGCAGGAGGACCGAGCCGCCGTACAGGGCGTAGCTGCGGGCCGCGATCGCCAGCAGCCCGACGTCGGCCAGGAGCCGGCGCGCCGCGGGAACGCTGTGGTAGGCGAAGTGCCCGTGGCGCAGGGCGTTCCACTCGCGATGCCGAAGCGTCGCCGCGTAGCTCGGGAACTGCAGGATCAAGATCCCGGAGTCGCTCAGCGCCTCGGCGCGGGCTCGCAGGGCGGCGGCCTGATCGGGCTCATGCATGAGCCCGTAGACGTCGAGAACGACCTCTGCACGGGTGCCGGCTGCCGGGCGGAAGCCGCGCGCGCACAGGGCCTCACGCCAGGAGCCGCCGTGAGGACTCGCGAACTCCAGGAACTCCCCCGGCGCCAGCACCCCCGCGCCGAGCAGCTCGTCGACGGCGTCGTGAGCCTGCCTGACGGCCGCGGCGGGCTCGATCCCGCGCGCCTCCTCGGGGAGCGTGGCATCGTCCAGCAGCTGCGCCAGGCCGCAGCTCGCGCACCACCACAAGGCGAGCGGATACCGCGGATCCGGGCCGGCGTCCGTGACGAGCGGGAAGTGGTCGGCGGCCGGCTGCTCACCCAGGTCGAGGACGATCTCACCGCCGGTCGCGCGGCAGCCTCGGCACCGATGGCCGTCAACCACGGCCGTCGCCGAGGGCGAGGGCACGCCACGAGCCGGCGGCCCGGTCACGAGCGCTGAGGACGTCGACCGGAAGCGGCCAGCGGATCGCGAGGTCGGGATCGTCGTATCGCACCGAGAGGTCCTCGCTCGGGTCGTGCGGCCGGTCGATGCGATAGCAGATGTCGGCGACCTCGCTGAGCACCTGGAAGCCGTGCAGGAGTCCGCGTGGGACGTAGAGCGTCCAGAGGTCCTCGTCGTCGAGCTGGAAGACCTGATGGCTCCCGAACGTCGGCGATCCGGGACGGGCGTCGACGATCACGTCCAGGATCCTGCCGCGTGCGCAGCGGACCAGCTTGGCCTCCCCCGCGCCGCCACGACCGTGCAGCCCGCGCAGCGTCCCGTATCCCGACCGGGACTGCGAGTCCTGGACGAAGGCCGCGGAGTCCAGGCCGTACGCCGCAGCCACCTCGGCGTCGAAGGTCCGGGAGAAGAACCCGCGGTCGTCGTGGCGCGGTGAGGGGCGGAAGAGCAGCACCTCGCTCAGCTCCACGGTCTCCACGCGCATGCCTCACACCTCCATCAGTGCCTTGGAGACGTAGAAGGCCTCCGCGTAGGGCCGGCGGCACTCCATCCCGCGCAGACGCATCAGCCCGAGGAAGACCTCCTCGTCCCACCAGTCGTGCGGGCGCTGACTCGGAAAGTGCCGGTGGAGCAGCTCCACCTTGCGTCTCGCCTGCTCCCGGGTGAGGCCGACATAGTGCGACGGAGAGCCCAGATCGCCGTCCCACTTGGGGATCTCGAAGTGCAACACCAGGGCGTCCCGCCACACCGTGGTCACCATGACGCCCAGCGTGCGGTGATCCTGGTGGGCGTCGTCCGTGTAGTGGGTGAGCACCAACTGCGGCCGGCAGTGCCGGGCAAGCTCCTCGAGGTGCTCCTTCGCGGCCTCCCAGTGGGTGGGCAGGCGACCGTCGGGCAGGCCGGCGAAGTGCGTCGTGACCTCCGGGAGGATCTCCCGCAGCGCCCCCGCCGACTCGGCCGTCCGATCCGGCGTACCGGTGAGGACCGCGACGGTGAGCCGGAGGTCTGCGCGCTGCGCCAGCCGCAGGAGCGTCCCGCCGCACCCGATCTCGACATCGTCCGGATGGGCGCCCACACAGAGGACGTCCAGGGATCCCTCGGGCAGTCGCAGCGCGTCCATCGGTCAGGATCATCCACGGCCCCGCTCACGCGGCCGGGATGACCGGCCCGCACATACCGCAATTGGGGGAGCGCCGGGCGCGCGTCCACCGCCGGCGAGCGGACTCTCAGGGCATCCGCGACCCGAACCGCTCCACCGGCTCCAGTGTGAGCAGGTCATCGAGAGCGGCGACGGCCCCGAGCTGGGTGTGCACCTCCAGCTTGCGCAGCACCGCCTTCACCTGGCTGCGCACCGTCGCCGGCGAGACCTCGAGCAGCTGCGCGATCCGTGCGACCGGGTCGCCGGCGTGCAGCATGGTGAGCACCTCGCGCTCTCGCGGTGTCAGCGACTGGACCCGCTGGCCGATCGCCTCACGTCTCTCGCGAAGCTCGGTCCACAGGCCGATCAGCGACTCCCGCTCGGCGCGCGCCGTCCGCACGCTCCCGTCGGCGACGCCGAGGACGACCTCGCAGACCTCGTCCAGCCCGGTGCGGCGAGGCAGCACGACCCGGGCGCCCGCCGCGAGCACTGCTCCCCAGAACGGGCCGTACGGCGCCGCAGTCAGCACCACCCAGGACAGCGGCACCTGGGTGATCAGCAGCGAGGCGACCCGGAGCCTCGACCAACGGCCGAGGTCGCTGATCAGCAGCCCGATGTCCCCTTCTGCCTGTCGCGGGGAGGCTGGGGCTCGGCTACATCGCTCGCCCGGCCAGCGCAGCGTCGTCACCTCGAGATCACGGCTCGCCAGACTTGCCCGGACCGTCTCGGCGACCAGCGTCTGCTCCGCGGCGACGACGACCACCGGTCGCCCTGCCGGCTCCGACCCAGACATTCATCACCTGCCGTGTCCTTGCCGCTGTCGGCTCTGAGTCACCCGCCCCATCGTCTGCCGGCTCCGGTGCACAGGCCGCCGGCGGCGCGGGCATCGCCCAGTTTTGGGGACGGCGCCGACGCGGCTCATCCGGCGTCGCAGGCGTGCTGATCCTCAAATTGAGGTAACATGAACCCCTTGTGTGGTATAAGACCGGCGGCTGACTACGGTCGTCGTTCGAGGGAGATCAGCATCCCGATCGGTTCGAGAGCATCGTCCCGGTCGGACGGGGGAATCGCCGTTGGGGCGCCGGCCGCACGAACGCGCGGGTTGGCCTCCCAGCTACCAGGGGGAGGGACCATGGACGCGTTGGGCACGTCGAGTGCTACCGCTCGACCACACACCATTCGACGATCACCCGTCCACGGGGAGCGTCGGGCATGACCATGACGATGTCGACGACGCAACCGCGGAGCACTCGGGCTCAGCTGCGCATCCTCATCGTCGAGGACCACATCCTCTTCGCAGAGTCCCTGGAGCTGGTCCTGTCCGTCGAGGGGTACGACGTCCGCCGGATTCCCATCCCCGACAACTCGGGCTCACCGGGCACCCTGCTGGCGGCTGTGGTCCGGCTACGGCCGCGGATCGTGTTGCTCGACCTCGACCTGGGGCTGTTCGGGGACGGTGTCCGGCTCATCGCGCCGCTCGCGAAGTCCGGCGTCAACGTGGTGGTCGTGACCGCCTCCACCGACCGCGGTCGGTGGGGCGAGGCGATCAGGCTGGGTGCCCGGATCGTGCTGTCCAAGGCGCAGCCGCTCAGCAACATCCTCGCGACCGTCCGCCGGATCAACGAGGGCCGGCCGGTGATGACGCACGAGGAGCGCGAGGACCTGCTGCGCACCTGGCACCAGCAGCGCTCGGAGCTGCAGGAGACGATGGCCAAGCTGGCGCTGCTCACCGCTCGCGAGTCGCAGGTGCTCGGATGTCTCATGCAGGGCCGCACGGTCCACGACATCGCGGTGCACAGCGTGGTCTCCGAGGCGACGGTGCGCACGCAGGTCAAGTCGATCCTGGCCAAGCTCGAGGTGTCGTC
>CAZTHV010000220.1:0-5761 GCA_964613165.1 uncultured Marmoricola sp. | reverse complement strand
GGGGTCCGCTGACCGGCCGCGTGCTCGCCGTGCGCGCGACGCCGGAGCAGGTTCGCCTGGAGCTCCGGGTCGACGGAATCGGGGCCATCGACGGCGTCGCCGACCCGGTGCAGGCCGTGCGAGCCGGCGACGAGGTCCGGCTGGAGGTCGCCGCGGACCGGATCGCGGCGCTCCCGGTCTCCTCTGGAACGGGCACCCTAGACTCCCACCTGTGAGTCAGACGCCGGTGAGTGAGGGGCCGACCGCGGACCTCGCTCCGCCGAGCCCGCCACTCATCCGCCGCGCCTACGCTTTGCTGGTCGCGGTCGCCGTCGTGATGGGTCTGCTCGCCTTCATCTGCAGCAAGGCGCTCGGCTACCCGCTGCGTGACCCGGACGGCTTCCTCGGGCCCGCCTACCTGCGGCTGCCGCTGCTGGTGCTGGGTGCCTTCGTGGTCGACGTCGTCCCGCGCACGCTCTACCGCGCGCGGATGAAGCCCGACCGCTTCCGCAGCGAGGCGCGCATCCTGATCCGGGAGCACTGGACCCGGGACCGGATCACCCTGGTGGTGGTCGGCCTGGTCTGCTTCTACGTCACCTATGTCAGCTACCGGAACCTCAAGAACTTCCTGCCCTTCATCCGCAGCGACGGCGACGGGCCGCCGACGAAGTACGACTTCGCGCTGCACCGGTTCGACGAGTGGCTGCTCTTCGGGCACGATCCGTCCAACCTGCTGCACCAGGTGCTCGGCACCGGCGTCACCGCCCACGTGCTGTCCTTCGTCTACCTGCTCTTCCTGCCGATGGTGCCGGTCTCGATCGTGGTCTGGGCGGTGTGGTCGCGCAACGTCAGCTTCGGCTACTGGTTCATCACCGCGCAGTGCCTGTGCTGGTCGCTGGGCACGCTGAGCTACTACGTCATTCCGACGATGGGACCGAACTTCTTCTTCCCCTGGCTCTACTCCGATCTGCCCGCGACCGGGGTGGCCCAGCTCCAGGACGCGCTCTGGTACGGGCGGCAGAACATCTGGTTCAGTCCCTTCGCCGACGGGGTCCAGTCGGTGGCCGGCTTCGCCTCGCTGCACGTGGCGATCACCGTGTGCATGGCCTTGGTCGGGCAGTACACCCTGCGCACCAAGGCGCTGCGGGTCGGCCTGTGGGTGTACGTCGTACTGACCATGTTCGCGACGACCTACTTCGGCTGGCACTACATCGCCGACGACATCGCCGGCGCCTTCATCGCGATCACGGCCGTCTACATCGCCGGCCTGGCCACCGGCCAGCGATTCGACCGCTACGGGCGCAGCTCGCACCCGACCACGTCGACCGGTGACGTCCCGCTGGACGGCGGCCCCGAGCCGGCCTGACGCCGCTTCTCTGAGTTACATCCTTGTAGTTCGTCAAGGCGACACGCCGATGGACTTGCGGATATCTGAGAAAAGTGTGTCCAATGTGACTCCTGGGGTTCAAGTCACCGGGTTCTCGTGCCGATGAAAGAGGCATGAGCCATGAGCGAGGGGGTCATGCCGTGCGCCGAGTCGTCCGTGCCGGCGCGCTCGCGACCGCCGTACTTCTCTGGCTGCCGCTGGTCCCCTCCGCCCACGCCGACCGCGACCCGGCCATCCCCTCACAGGCGCAGGTGGATGCGGCGCAGGCGACGGCGGACGAGAAGGCCGCCGACGTCGCCGCGATCCGGGCGAGCCTGGTGGTGGCCAACACCAGACTCCAGGACGCCGCCCAGCGCGCGGAGGTCGCGGCCGAGGCGTGGAACGGTGCCCGCTGGCGGCTCTCCGAGGCGAGGCGGGCCACGCGTGAGGCCAAGGCGGCTGTCGTCGCTGCGGACGACGAGCGCGAGGCCCAGCGCCAGGGCATCGCCCAGCTGGTCACCCAGAGCTACCAGGATGGGACCGTCCTCAACGGCATGACCGCGTTCCTCGGTGCCGAGGGGCCGGCCGGGGTGATGCAGCGCTACGGCGTCGTCCAGAGCGCCGGTGAGTCGATGCAGGCCGAGTACGACCGCTACACCGCGGTCGCCACGCTGGCCGAGCTGGCCCGCAAGAAGGCAGCCCAGGCCGAGCGCGAGCAGGTGCGACTCGCCCACGAGGCCCGCGAGCTGCGCGACCAGGCGGCCGCCGCCGCCGCGTCGGCCACCAGCGCCGCGGCGAGCATCGCCGCCGAGCGGACGAGGCTGATCGAGGAGTTGGCCAAGGCCCAGAAGACCTCGCTGGCGCTGGCCACCCGGCGCCAGGAGGCACTGGAGGCCAAGGCGAGGGCGGAGGCCGAGGCCGCCGCCAAGGCCAAGGCGAAGGCCGAGGCGGCCAAGGCCAAGAAGGCCAAGAAGGACGCGGCCGCCGCGCAGAACGCCGTGAACGATCTCGCCGGCGCCTCCGGCGACGGTGGCTGGGACGACAAGGGCGCGTCGTCGGCCAGCGGCACCTCGCAGGGGGCCGCCAAGGCGATCGCCTTCGCCCGGGCCCAGCTCGGCGAGCCCTACCGTTGGGGCGCCGCGGGCCCCAACGCCTGGGACTGCTCCGGGCTCACCATGATGGCCTGGCGCCAGGCCGGCATCTCCCTGCCGCACTACTCGGCGGCGCAGTACAGCCAGACCAAGCACATCGCGATGGGCAGCCTGCGCCCGGGTGACCTGGTCTTCTGGGGCAGCTCACCGGCCACCATCCACCACGTCGCGCTCTACATCGGCAACGGGCTGATCCTGCATGCCCCGCGCACCGGACAGCCGGTCCAGATCGCCTCGATGTTCTACTGGGTGCCGCCGAGCTTCTTCGGCCGGCCCTAGCCAGCTCCAGCCCCGCCCTGGCCCGGACCCGGCCGGTTGGGCAGAGTGGTCGCATGGCCGACTACGTGCAGCCCACCGTCGATGTCCCGGCGCTCACCGCACTCCTCGACGGGAGGTACGCCGAGGTCCGGTGTCTCGCCCGGCGTCAGCTCGCCGAGCACGCGGGGATCCTCACCGACGCCGAGGAGATGTCCCGACCCGAGTTCCGCGAGCGGGTGCTGGCGCTGGTGCGCGAGCTCGCCGCCACCGGGTCGACCAGTCTCGGCTTCCCGGCCGAGTACGGCGGGGCGGGTGACATCGGCGCCGCCGTCGCGGCCTTCGAGACGATGGCGTTCGGGGACCTTTCGGTGCTGGTCAAGGTAGGCGTCCAGTTCGGCCTCTTCGGCGGCGCGATCCTCCAGCTCGGCACCGAGCCGCACCACGAGGCCTACCTGCGCGACGTGGTCGGCGCCGACCTGCTCGGCTGCTTCGCGATGACCGAGACCGGGCACGGCTCCAACGTCCAGGCGCTGGGCACCGTGGCGACGTACGACGTGAAGACCCGGGAGTTCGTCGTGCACACCCCCGACGAGCAATCCCGCAAGGACTACATCGGCAATGCGGCCGTCCATGCCCGGATGGCGGTGGTCTTCGCCCAGCTCGAGGTGGGCGGCGAGGGCCGCGGCGTGCATGCCTTCGTGGTGCCGATCCGCGACCGGCGAGGCCGGCCGCTGCCGGGCGTCGACCTCGAGGACGATGGACCCAAGATCGGGCTCAACGGCGTGGACAACGGCCGGATCCGCTTCGATCACGTGCGGATCCCGCGGGAGAGCCTGCTCGATCGCTACGCCCGGGTGAGCGAGGCCGGCGTCTACTCCTCGCCGATCGACAGCCCGGACCGCCGGTTCTTCACCATGCTCGGCACTCTCGTGCAGGGGCGGGTGTGTGTGGGTGGCGCCGGCATCAACGCCAGCAAGGTGGCGCTGGACGTGGCGATCCGGTACGCCCTGCAGCGCCGTCAGTTCGGCGGCTCGGGTTCGGGGCCGGAGTCGAACGAGGAGCTGCTGCTCGACTACGGGATGCATCAGCGACGGCTGCTCCCGCTGCTGGCCCGCACCTATGCGCTGCACTTCGCCCAGGAGGTGCTGGCGACCGAGCTGCACGAGGTCTTCTCGGCCACCGGGGAGGCGCCCGCTGAGGAGGAGGCTGAGCGCCGTCGGCGAGCGCTGGAGTCGCGGGCAGCGGGCACGAAGGCGCTGGGGACCTGGCACGCCACGCGCACCATCCAGAGTGCCGGGAGGCCTGTGGCGGTGCGGGCTACCTCTCGGCCAACCGGCTGGACGCGCTTCGTGCCGACACCGACGTCTTCACCACCTTCGAGGGCGACAACCACATCCTGCTGCAGCTGGTGGCCAAGGGGCTGCTGACCGACTACGCCAGCTCCTTCGGCGAGCTCGACCAGCTCGGCATGGTCCGCTTCGTGGCCGGCCTGGCGGTGGAGACGGTGATCGAGCGGACCGCCGTACACAAGCTGCTGGAGCGGATCCGCGACGTGCTCCCCGGCGGTGACGACACAGCGACATCCTGGGACCAGGACGCCGGCCTGCTCGATCCCGAGTACCACCTGACCATGCTCCGCTGGCGCGAGGAGCACATGCTGGCCGGGGTCGCCCGGCGGCTCAAGGGCGGGGTGGACGACGGCCTGGACCCGGCCGAGGTGTTCAGCCGGTGCCAGGACCACGTGATCGGCGCGGCGCGTGCCCACGTCGAGCGGCTGGTGCTGGAGGCGTTCACCGACAAGCTCGCGGCGATGCCCGACGGCGACGACAAGGTGGCGCTCGGCCTGCTCTGCGACCTGCACGCCCTCTGCGTCATCGAGGCCGACCGCGGCTGGTGGATGGAGCACGGCCGGCTCAGCTCGCAACGGGCCAAGGCGATCACCCGTGAGATCGGGGACCTGTGCCGCAAGGTCCGGCCGCTCGCGCTCGACCTCGTCGAGGCGTTCGGGGTGCCGCCTGAGGTGCGGGTGGCGGAGATGCTGCAGGACCGGTAGCCGCCCGGCGGCCCTTGGCGCCCGCCGTTCCTCACCGTCGAAGGGTCGGCGGGTTTTCCACATGCTCGAATGCGACGGTTGGTCAAGCAATGGCCCGAGCGCTTGAATCTGTGCGTGCTGGCCGTGCCGTGCAACAACCTCGGTTGCGATCCTGCTGACCTGAGTGCCGATGGCCGGCGTACTGGATTCATCGCGGAGACCGCATGACCGGCCGACGGCGGCGCGAACCCGGTGGCCATATGTATGTGGACGAATCGACGGCGAGCGAGTACCTCGTCGTCTGCGCGGTCATTTCCAGCCGCGATGTGAGGCCCGCTCGTGTCGCCATGAAGGCGTTGCTCCTCCCAGGCCAGCGTGGTCTCCACATGAAGAACGAGCGCAATCGGGCGACCGAGATCCTCGGCGCCGTGATCGACCTGAGGCCTTGGATTCTCCTCTGCCGGGTCCCGCGCGGCGTCCCGGAGATGGAGGCTCGTCGGAGGTGCGTTCGGCGGCTCTCGCAGGAAGCCTGCGAACTCGGAGTGTCACGGATCGTCCTCGACAGGATCGACTCCGTTGTCGAGCGGGACCGCTCCTGGCTCATCGCCGGTGCGCAGGAGGCCGGCTGTCATGCTCCGCCGTTCGCCTATCTCCACCAGCGTCGCCATGAGGAGCCGTTGCTCTGGATCGCTGATGCGGTGGCTTGGGCCTGGTCACGCGGTGGACACCATCGACTGATGATCCGACCACTGGTCTCTGTCGTCGACCTCTAGCGCGAAACCCGACACCGCGGTCGTCCGGCCGGGTGTCGGGTTCACTTCTCGGGAGGTAATTCTCCCTTGCGATCACCAGCGTACCGCTCGCCGGGCCTCAGTGGCCGCCGGACTGCTTGAACCGCTCGAAGGACTGGCGGACCTCGGTCTCTGCCTCGGCGCGGCCGACCCAGTTGGCGCCCTCGACCGACTTGCCGGGCTC
>CAZTHV010000219.1:0-5772 GCA_964613165.1 uncultured Marmoricola sp. | reverse complement strand
GACCGTCGGGCAGCACCCGCGCCAGGTCGGGGTTCTGCTGCGCCCGGTCCGTGAGGTCCAGGATGCGCTCGCCGAGTGCGGGCAGGAAGGTCGGCTCGGTCGGATCGTCGAGGTCGTAGACGTGCAGAAGACCATGAGCCTGAGGGGTGTCCGGGCGTACGACGCCGGCCTGCATCTGGCCGGCGGCCGGCACGGGCCGCGCGGTCTCGAGGCTGGGCAGGTCGCGCGCGGGCCCGTCCGCGCCGCCCGCGCCGGACGAGGACCCATCGCCGCCGGCGAGGACGAGTCCGGTGGCACCGGCACCGAGAGCAGCGCCGACCGTGCCTGACAGCAGGTCTCGGCGCGAGACGGCGAGTCTCCGCGAGGGCGCGGGCCGGCTCATGACCGGCGCTTCATCGGTCCACCGAGCCGGACCTCGGTCGCGGGCGAGAAGTCGACGACGCTCCACGGGGCGCGGGGCGCCAGCCTCAACTCGATACGGAGCAGGTCACCCCGGTCGTCGACCCAGTACCGCACGGTGGCCTCCGCGGGTGCGCTGCTCGTGCCCTCATCGGATCCGCCTCCGTCGTCGGGAGACGACGCAGCGGGGCCGGACATTACGTCCACCTGTGTTCCGTTGACGGAGTCGGCTCGCAGCCAACGCGCTCCGGTCTGCATCAGCAGCTGAGGGTTGTCGGGTCGATCGTTGCCGAGGTTCACCAGCACCAGCAGCGCGGAGGCGAGGAAGGAGGAGTCCGGCCGCAGGGGCAGCGTCTGCCATCCGGCTCGGGCGATCGGCAGCGGCGGAGTCGGCGCCGTCGTCGACTGGGTGGCAACCTCAGCGAGGTTCCAGGTGGTGAGGAACGGGGTTGGCGCCGGGGACGTCCCCGAGCCGGCCACCGGGGTGGAGACGACCAGCGCATAGCCGACGTGTTCGCGGTAGTCGACCCAGCCACTGGCAGTCGCCGACGTGACGCCGTCGGTGAGGGCTGCCTCGAAGGCACGGACACCGTCGTCGTAGGCGTTGAAGCGTGCGACTGCCAGCCGCTCGGCCTGCTGGCTGGTCAACGACAGTGGTGCCGTGGGCGTCGCGGAGTCCGGTGTGGCGCCGTCGTGGTCGTCGCGACAGGCCGCGAGCACCGTCATCGTCAGCGCGACGACCATGACGCGGGCGGCGAGGCTCCAGGAGCGGCTCATCGTCGTACGCGCTCGGCGAGCAGCTCCGCCGCAGGCAGCTGTGCCGAGGAGAGATCGGGCATCGTGACAGCTGCCGGAAGCGGCTCCGGGATCACCTCGAGGTCACCGGTCATGCCGGGCTGGTCCAGGCCGGGGGGCACGTCCAGGAAGGACATGCCGGGCGGCGGGCTCAGCTGCGGCAGGCGACCGGCGCCGGCGCCAGGTCCGGTGAAGCCCTCGGGGCATGTCGCGGCTGCCAACGACGCGGGGACCACCGAGGCGAGGTGGTTGGCACGCAGGCAGTTCCCCGCCGAGGGGGACCGCCGCGACGAGATGTCGGCGATGTCGACGCCATTGGCCGCGAACTCGTTGCCGGTCAGGCGGTTGCCACGGGCGGGGATGTCCTCGGTGCCCTGGATCAACAGGCCGGCAAGCGGATTCCCGGTCAGCAGGTTCGCCCGGATGTCGTTGTCCTGACCACCGGCGATTCCGATGCCGATGCCGAAGCCGCCGTCGGCCTGCGCCGGCGACTCGGCCTGTGCGTTGTCGGCGATGACGTTGCCGACGACCGTGTTGGCGCGCTGTGGCCGAAAGGCCTCTTGGTAGTTGGAGATCAACGTCATGCCGACCCGGTTGTCGCTGAATCGGTTGCCGGCGATGACCACGGAGTCCGAGGCGTTGGCATTCTCGAAGCCGATCGCGTTGTGCTCCGCGACATTGCCCGACACCAGGATGTCGCAGTCCCGGCACTGGCCGACGTAGAACCCCGAGTCGGCCGACCCCGATGCGTAGGAGTCGGTGATGGTGCCGTGCTGGGCGTCGAAGGCGTAGACGCCGTACAGGCCGTTGTTGCCGGCGGTGACATGACTGACCGCGAACCGTTGGATCGGCGGATGCTCCTCGGGGTCGAGCTGGGTGTAGCCGTCGACTCCGTGTGCGGTGGCCTGCCCGCCGTCGTGCATGCCGGTGACGAGTACGCCGTTGAACGTGTGGTTGCGGACGGTCAGATTCTCGACCCGGACACCGTCGGCGACCACCAGGACGCCCTGTGGGCGCAGGCCACCGCCGTCGATCACCACCGCGTTGCGGTCTGCTCCTCGCAACGTCAGCCCCGGCTTGTCGAGAACGACGGACTCCTGGTAGGTCCCGGGTCCGACCAGGATCAGGCTCCCCGGAGCCGCCCGCTCGACGGCCGCGCCGATGGTCGACGCATCGCCCGGTACCCGGATCAGCGTCGGCTGGGCGCCGCTCGTGGGCTCCTCGGCGGATCCGGCTGAACCGCCCGGTGCGCTCGAGCAGCCGCCTGCGGCCCCGACCAGTGCCAGGACGGTCGTCAGGCCGGCAAGCGAGCGCGCCCAGCGTCTCGGCGGTGTGTTGAGCACGCGCTCGCGCAAGCCGACTCCGTTCGTTGGCGTCCCGGGTGCCGGTCAGGTGGGCTCGGGCGAGCGTCATCGTAGCCAAGCGGTGCCGCCCACGAGGGAGACCTCGGAGTTACTCAGAAGTACAAAGATTTTTCGTAACTTTCCGGTGCGTGCGTAGTTCTCCGGCATGGACGGACCGTCACCCACGGACCGTCCGTGGTGTGTCGGCTTGCGCGCAACCGCTGGGTTGCTCGGCTCGCCGCCGGCCACCCGGCGTCCGTACCCGCGTGCTGACGCCTGACTCGACGGTGATGAGGCTTGAGAGCAAGGAGACATCGGTGACCGCGTCTGGCAGGGGAGCGCACAAGCGGACTCGTCGAGGCCCTCGTCCGGGCCGGAGCTGGGGTCGGCGACTTGCCGCCGGCGCCGGAAGCCTGGCGGTCTTCGTCGCCGGACTGGTCACCGTGCCGTTGGTGGTCGCCGCACCAGCGAGTGCCGACCCCACCGACGGCACGATCACGGTCAAGGTGATCCGTGACGTCGACTCCGACGGCCTCTGGACGGAATTCATCGCGCCGTACCTCCCCCAGACCGGGTCCCAGCAGGCAGTGGCGGAGCCTCCGGTCGAGGGCATCCCGGTCGAGGTGATCGACGCCGACGGCAACGTGGTCTCGGCGGTCACCAACGCCGACGGTGAGGCGACGTTCCCCGCGAACGCCGGGCTCGTCGGGGGGCGCTATCGAGTCGAGGCGTCGATCCCGGCGTCCATGGGCTACCTGCGACCGGCGTTCGTCGATCCGGCAGCGACCGGGCCGAACGCATTGGGGAGCATGGTCCAGTTCGTCGACGTGTCCGGAGGCACGGACGCGAACGTCCTGATGGGCGTCCACAACCCCGCCGACTACAGCGGGGAGAACCCGCGCTACATCACCAACATCAACTGGGGAAACGCGACGACGCCGACGCGCTACATCCACACGGTGATGGGCTTCAACTACGACTACGCCCTGGACACGACCAAGGAGCTGCAGGTTCGCGGCACGTCTGGGTCGTCGCTGACCGGTGGTGACTGGTACGCGCAGTACGGCCAGATCGGCAGCCTCTGGGGCGTCGCGGCGTACAAGGAGGACCGCACCTACGTCTCGGCGCACATGAACTGGGGCCAGAACGTCGGCCCCGACGGCTACGGCGCCATCTATCGCCTCAGCGGCGCGGGCGCTCCTCCTCCGGCTCCGGCGTCATGGGCTGTGGTGCCCAACACGACGAGCAGCGCCGTCACGGCCGCGCAGATGCCGGCGGTCGCCGATCTCGCGGCGACCCAGACCGCCACGGCGCAGGAGCAGTACGCCGCCGTCGGTCGTGAGGGACTGGGCGACACCGACATCACCCCGGACGGATCCACCGTCTACACGGTGAACCTCAACACCAAGAGCCTGGTCTCGATCGCGGTGAACGGGAATGGCTCCGCCGGTGCCCAGACCATCACGCCGATCCCGAACCCGGGCTGCCCGGGTGGAGCGGCCAACTGGCGGCCCTACGGACTGGGCATCCACGACGACCAGCTCTACATCGGAGGCATCTGCTCGGCCGAGACGTTCGCCGCCGACGCGACGACGCAGGCGCAGGTACAGGCTCAGCGCGACAACCTTCGGGCGGTCGTGTACCAGGTGGACCTCGATGCGGCCCCGAGCATCGGCGCAGGAGACGTCGTCCTGAACCGCGCGCTGACCGATGTGCGGGACCGGATGAACTCGACCGTGTCGAGCTCGCTGGGCACGTGGAACCCGTGGATCGACGACCCCGCGCTGTACTACCCGATGCCGTTCGCCGGCGTCGGGGCCGGCCTGTCCTTCCCGATGCCGGTGCTCAGCGACATCGAGGTCACCACCAGCGGCGACTTGCTGCTCGCCTTCTCCGACCGTGCGGCGTGGACGGTGCCGTCGGCGGGCTACGTGCCGGGACGCACCACCTTGGTCTCGGCGATGTCCAACGCCGGAGACCTGATCAAGGTGTGCGACGTCAGTGGCACCTTCGTCTGGGAGGGTGGCGGCGGCTGCGACGTGCCCGCTCAGCAGGACCAGGGGTTGGGTCCGAATTCGGGACACGGGGGTCCCGCCGAGTTCTTCAGCGGCGACTACCAGGGGGTCGAGCACGGTGAGGTGACACAAGGTGGCATCGCGTACACGCCGGGTCGGCGCCATGTCGTGACCACCGCGGCGGACCCGACGGCGTCGGTGTACGCGCAGGGCATCCGGTACCTCGACATCGCCACCGGCCGTCAGTGCACCGGCCTTGCCGGTGGCAACGAGCAGCAGGCCACCAACGCCTACACCAACGCCTGCGCCGGCTTCATGTACCAGCCGAACGACGACGCCGACCCGATGTCCTACGGCAAGGGCAGCTCCCTGGGCGACATCTCGAGAATGATCGCCGATGCGCCGCTGCAGATCGGCAACTACGTCTGGTACGACGCCGACGGCGACGGCATCCAGGACCCCGACGAGCAGCCGATCGCCGGTGCGACCGTCAACCTCTACGACAGCGACGGCGCCCTGGTCGCCACCACGACCACCAACGCCAACGGCGAGTACTACTTCGACTCCGTCGACGACGGTCTGCTGCCCAATACCGACTACGTGATCCGGATCGACAATCCCGACGACTACGGTTCGGGAGGCCCGCTCGAGGGGTGGAGGCCCACGCAGGCCGAGACCGGCCTGGCCACGGAGGCAGGTGCAGATGCCAACGACTCCGATGGAGCCACGGCCGCCGACGGCTTCCCGGAGATCGCGGTCACCACGGGTGGCTTCGGCGAGAACGACCACACCTACGACTTCGGGTTCGTCCAGGTCCCGTCGGTGGACATCGAGAAGGGCGACAGCGGACCGGAGAGCAACCCGACCCCGGGCACGCTGGTCAACGACGCCGACACCGTTGCCGACGCGGAGGGCTACGAGTCCGGGGAGACCCGGGAGCTCGTCTTCGAGGTCAGGAACACCGGTCCGAGCGACCTCTACAACGTGGTCGTCACCGACGACGCGTTCGGTGGTACGCCGCTGGCCGGGGTGAGCTGCGTCTTCCCGGGCCAGTCGGCTCCGGGAACGGCGGGCACGCAGAGTGGTGACTCGTGGCGGGTCACCTGGGACGACAGCTTCGGCAGTGCGACGTCGCCGATGCCGTGGGAGCCGGGTGCGGCGTTCACCTGTACCGCCACCCTGACCCTGGATGGCTCGGACCAGCCGCACTCCGACCGGGC
>CAZTHV010000218.1:0-5797 GCA_964613165.1 uncultured Marmoricola sp. | reverse complement strand
AAAGGGTCAAAAGCCCACGGGGAAAAATGGGCAAAGCCATACCCTTCAGCAACAGTTGGCGCTCTACCAAAAAGAAAAAGATATTTTATTAACCTTAAGCAACGACATTACCCGGGTTCGGGAAAAGGATGACCTTATAAAAGTTTTTTCGTCAGGGCTTAAAAAGTATTTCTATTTTACCCACACGGTCATTTCGCTGATTGACAAACAAAACGGAACGTATTTTCCATTCCTGATCGACAGGGAATCTATGCCGATCAAACACCGCAGCGAGCTTCCTTCCTTACTTAAAATGCAATTCGTTATTAATGACCCGTTTCTTAGCCAGGTTGCTGAGCCGGAAGTGTCGGCGTCCTTTCTGTTAGACGATATCATAAACGAACCGGGTATCCCGGCATTTTTAAAGGTCAATTATGAATGTGGAATAAAGAAAGCGATGATCGTTAAATTAAAAAGTAAAATGGAAACGATCGGGCATGTATTAATGTATTCCGACAAAACTGATAGTTTCCCGGACGAGTTTAAAAATGTGCTGGAAGGAATCGCGCCTCATTTATCCAATGCCGTTGCTAATATTATAGTCAATGAGGAAATAGCGGAGAAAGATAAAGACAAGACATTTCTTATTGAGTTCAGTCATGATATAGCATCAGCCAGGACTAAGGATGAGCTAAGCCGGGCAATTCATCAATCGCTGAAAAAGCTGGGACAGATCAGGGCATATTTTATACGCACCATAAATGATGATGGCGTTACCCTGAGCCCCTTTATGCATGATGAGGATATTCATTACAAGGATGCCCCTGAGTTTAAAAAATTGCTGAACACCAGGATCAGCAAAAACGAGGGCCTTAGCGGTAGGGTGCTGAGTGGAAACGAGCCGCAAATGATAGATTTTGAAGAAGAGATCAAACAGGGAAATACAGATCATTATATAGCATTCTGGAAAGGCCTGGGGCCGCAAAAAGCAGCATTCCAAAAAATGGTAGGCGTTCCGCTCCGTGCAGGCAACACCGACCTGGGGGTTTTATGGATAATAACAGATCAGATAAACCTGAACCTGCTGAAAGGCATAAGCGACCAGGTAGCCGTAGCCATTTCCAATACCAGGTCTAACGAGGAAATTATAGAAAGAGAGAAAGAAAAATCAATTTTACTTTCTTTATCCAAAGAAATAGCGGCGTTGATGAGCAGGGATGACTTACAAAAGGTAGTAAACAAACAATTCAAGCGTTTGTTCTCTATTGAGGATTTTGGCTTTTTACAGATAAATGAAGATCATACTTACAGCACATTCATGCTGGACCTTGGAGATCATATAAAAACCAAAGCAGGCTATCCAGAAGTGAGTTCAGCGAGGTACCCTGTTAATGACCCCGTGTTCAGCCAGATGATGAACTCGGAAGATCCGGTAATATTCGAAATAAACAAGCTTGTGGAAATACCTGACGCGCCGGCGTATGTTTTTTTCTGGAAAAAGCTTGGACTTCGAAGAGTGTTAGGATCGGCGCTGCGTGTTGGGGGAAAAAATATAGGTTGTGCTTTCCTGCATATAGATGCTAATAAAACAGAAAATATAAAGATCAATTTGCTAAAAGCAGTTTGTGCCCAGATATCGGTAGCTGTTTCAAATATCCTTGCAAATGAACAGATCAGCAGAAAACACCAGGAGCAAACTTTTCTCCTGGATTTCAGTAATGATATAGCACAGGTGAGAACAAAGCCTGAGCTACAGGCAGCTATTTTTAAAGTGCTGGATAAAACCATGCATGCGCAACTGGCAATGATCCGGGTTATTGAAGATGATGGATTTAATATGTACCCCTTCATGTATGATAGTTCATTGTTTCAAAAAGCAAAAAAAAATTTTGATGAACTGGCGGCGCAGCAGATAACCATTCATGAGCCTTACACGGCTCATGTACTGGCAAGCAGCGATGGCGTAGTATTTAATGTAGAGGAAGAATTAAAAAGCGGGAATGCTTATGCCAGGTTATGGAAAACCGCGGGATTAAAAAAAATGTATGGTTTCCCGCTCAGGGTAGGAAATAAAAACCTGGGTACGATCTGGTTACTGGCGAACCGGTTGAGTAAATTATTATTGAAGGGTATTTGTGCACAGATATCGGTTGCTGTTGCCAATATACAGGCTAATGAAAAACTGCTGGCTTATAAAAAGCAATTAGAAGTAGAAAATGATTACCTGAAAGAGCAGATCCAAACCATATATAATTTTTCCGATATTATTGGCAGCGGCCCGGAAATGCAAAAGGTGTATCATTTGATGTCTCTTGTGGCAGAATCTAATTCCACCGTATTGTTACTGGGAGAAACCGGTACAGGTAAAGAGCTAATTGCACGTGCTATTCATAATTCCTCTTCCAGGAAAGACAAATTAATGGTAAAGGTGAATTGCGCGGCATTACCTGCAAACCTGATTGAAAGTGAATTGTTCGGACACGAAAAGGGATCGTTCACCGGCGCCATTGAAAAACGGATCGGTAAATTTGAGTTGGCCAACAACAGTACCCTGTTCTTAGATGAAATTGGCGACATGCCGCTTGAAACACAGGTTAAATTATTACGCGTTTTGCAGGAACGTGAGCTGGAGCGTGTGGGCGGAAAAGCGACAATAAAAGTTGACGTTAGGATCATTGCCGCTACCAACCGGAACCTGGAGCATGAAGTAAAGTCCGGCCGGTTCAGATCCGATCTTTATTATCGCCTTAACGTATTTCCTATTACATTACCACCTTTAAGAGAGCGTTCCGAAGATATTACCCCGTTGGCTAATTTTTTCCTTGAACGGTACAGTAAAAATTCAGGAAAAAAAATAATATCCATATCTGCAAAGTGCATCGGGGAATTAAAAAGCTATACCTGGCCCGGTAATGTAAGGGAACTGGAACATTTAATTGAAAGAAGCATTCTTTTAGCGCAGGGAAATGTTTTAACAGAGATACAGTTGCCTAAAGGTTCGAATGAAGAAGGAACCGGTAAACCGGATGTTTCGAACAAAACCCTTCAGCAGCTTGAACGCGCATATATTATTGAAGTATTGAAAAGGTGCAGTGGAAAAATCGCCGGCAGCGGCGGGGCCGCTGCAGCGCTGGAAATACCTTCTACTACACTGCATTCGAAGATGAAAAAGCTGGGTATTTCAAAAGGCGATTATTTCCAAAACGCGCATTAAGTATACCGTTTCTTCTTATTACTATATCCCCTACCTGCTGCGGCACTGTCTGCAAAAGTCATTTATGCTTACACCTGGTTTGCATTTCCGGTAACTCCCCGGTTCAGTAGCCTGCCTAAGGTTTATTTAATGTAATCCCCGATATATAGCGCCTGTATTCGTCAAATGGCGAAATAAGGAGTGAATCATTATGGGGCATTTCATGTAAGTGTTTCAAAATTAATTGATTGCCTTATTGGCACGCCGGTTGTTTTTAGCATCGCCGGTTAGTAAAAAAATAAAGCAGATCAAATGATAACAAAAAAATGCAGGGATATGAAAAATTATGGATCACTCGCAGATGCTTTGAACGACCTGAAGAAAAAGGGATACGAAGCCGATTTTGCTACAGAAACAGTTTGCCTTTATTGCGGAGATTTAGACCTGAGGCTAAATCCCGGGGCATTTAATGTGGATGAAGTTTACCGGTTTGAAGGAGATCCTGATAACAGTTCGGTATTGTATGCTATCTCTTCTACTACAGGAGTAAAAGGCACACTGGTGGATTCGCCCGGAGCCTATGCTGAAAATTTAAATTTCGAAATGGCAAAAAAGCTAAAGCACCCTGATCATGTTATTTGAAGGGCATTTACAAACACGCTCAGATATACTATTTATAAACATAAAACAATTTAGCTATGGTACAGCCTAACAAAGTGATAAAAGCAGAAAATGATCCACGCATTTTTAAACAGGTACGGGAATTTCTGCAGGCGCTTAATTCGGGAAATGGTAAGCCTGTTGAACAGCTTAGCCCCGGAGATGCACGAAAGGTATTAATTGATGCGCAAAATTCAGTAACAGTCAATTACCCGGGTATTGAAGAGTCGGAAAGAACAATAATCCAGGACGGTGAACAAGTGAGCGTGCATATTGTAAAACCCATTGGCGCCAAACCAGGCGCGCCGGTCTTCATCTATATTCATGGAGGGGGATGGGTATTGGGCGACTATCAAACCCACAGGAGACTGGTGCGTGATTTAGTAGTGGAAAGTGGTGCGGTAGCGGTGTTCCCTGATTATACGCCATCACCCGAAGCCTATTATCCGGTAGCAATTTATCAAATCTATGCTACACTTAAATGGTTAGCGGAACATGGCAGCGAAATAGGCGTGGATGGTAACAACCTCGCAGTTGTTGGTAACAGTGTTGGCGGCAATATGGCGGCATCGGTGGCACTGATGGCTAAAGAAAAAAACGGGCCGGCCATAAAGCTCCAGGTATTGCTATGGCCGGTAACCGATGCCAGTTTTGAAACCGGTTCATACAAAGAATTGGGTGAAGGAAGATTTCTTACAAGAAATATGATGATCTGGTTTTGGGACAATTATTTACCTGATAAAGAAGCGCGCAGGGAAATATACGCATCTCCGCTGAACGCTACTTTAGATCAGTTGAAAGGCCTTCCTCCTGCCTTAATACAAACAGCAGAGAATGACGTGCTGAGGGATGAGGGTGAAGCTTATGCCCGGAAATTAGATGAAGCCGGGGTTAAAGTAACCTTAACCAGGTATGGCGGATTGATCCACGATTACGGTCTGTTAAATCCATTGGCTGAAATCCCGGCTGTTAAAACAGCGCTGTTGCAGGCAGCGGCTGTTATTAAGAATGCGCTGAAGCATGAATGATCCCGGCAGCAAACAACAAAGCCAATTTTCCTTTTGATAAAACGATTTTATTAATCACACAAATATTTAAGCATAACAATTTAAAAAACAAAAATCATGAAAATTGTAGTAATTGGCGGAACCGGCCTTATTGGTTCAAATCTTGTAAACAGGCTTCTCCGGCATGATCACACCGTGATAGCCGCATCTCCTGCATCGGGTGTTAACACCATTACCGGTGAAGGACTGCATGAAGCGCTGAAAAATGCAGCTATTGTTGTTGATGTTTCCAATTCTCCCTCATTTGAAGACAAAGCGGTTTTAGATTTTTTTCAAAGGTCTACGATGAACCTGCTTACTGCGGAAGCTTATGCCGGAGTGAAACATCATGTTGCAATGTCGGTGGTGGGTGCTGAGCGTCTTCCCGAAAGTGGTTACCTCCGTGCAAAAATTGCGCAGGAAGAACTGATCAAAGCATCCGGCATTCCTTACAGCATTTTGCGTTCTACTCAATTTTTCGAATTTGCGGGCAGGATAGCACAGGCAGGCACAACCGGTGAAGAAGTGCATATTTCGCCGGCCGAATTTCAACCCATAGCATCAGACGAAGTGGTGGCGGCCCTGGCAGATATCGTGCTCGGAGCGCCTTTAAATGCCACCGTTGAGGTAGCCGGCCCGGTGCGTATGCCGATGGTTGAGTTCATCCGCTATTATCTGAATGCAACTGAAGATTCCCGCCGGTTGATCAGTGATGAGCATGCGCTTTATTTTGGCGCCGAATTAAATGACGGATCCTTAGTTCCGGGCGGGCATCCCCGTCTTGGAAAGATAAAATATGAAGATTGGTTCAGGGCTCAGTTAGCTACAGCGCAATCCTGATCATTTTCACTACAGCATTTGATCACTGCCTTTCGTAACGAAGATGACGGGTGTCAGCTCGTTGAGGCGGCTGTAAGGG
>CAZTHV010000217.1:0-5832 GCA_964613165.1 uncultured Marmoricola sp. | reverse complement strand
ACATCGGTGGCCTTGCGCACCTCCGCCATGCCGCCGCGACCGAGCAGCTCACCGAGCTCGTAGCGCCCTCCGACGAGGTGCGGGCGCGGTTGGTCAACCATCGAGGTCCCCTTCTTTGTCCTTCAGCAACACAGTCATGGTTGGAGCACCGCCTCCATCACGGCCTTCGCGATCGGCGCGGCCAGGCCGCTGCCGGAGATCGCGTCGCGCTCGACCCCGGCGTCCTGGACCAGGACGGCGACGGCCACCAGCGGGTCGTCGGCCGGGGCGAAGGAGACGAACCCGGCGTACGGCGGGCGATTGGGAGCGCTCTGCGCGGTGCCGGTCTTGCCGGCCACCTTGACGCCGGGGATCTGGGCGGTCCTGCCGGTGCCGTTGTCGACGACCTTGACCATCATCTCGGTGAGGTCGCGCGCGGTGCCCGAGGAGACCGCCCGGGAGAGAGTGACGGCCGAGGTCTTCTCCAGCACGTCCAGGTCGGCCGAGCGGATCTCGTCGATGAGGTAGGGCTTCATCACCCGGCCGTCGTTGGCGATGCCGGCGGTGACCATCGCCATCTGCAGTGGCGTCGCCGCCACGTCGAACTGGCCGATCGCGGACAGTGCCGTCTGCGGCTTGTCCGGGCTCTCCGGGAAGCGGCTCACCGCCTGCTTGGTCATCGAGTCGTCCAGGTCGGTGAAGTAGCGCTGGCCGAAGCCGAACTTCTCCGACTGCTCGCGCAGCGCGTCATCACCGAGCTTGAGGCCGATCGAGCCGAAGGCGACGTTGCAGGAGACCATCAGCGCCCGGGTGAGGGTGATCTTCTCGCCGCCGCAGGAGCCTCTGCTCTCGTTGACGAGGTCCTTGGTGGTCTGCGGCAGGTCCAGGCGGGCGCCGCCGGGCACCATGGTGTCCGGGTCGTACTTGCCCGACTCCAGCGCCGCCGCGGCGGTGACCAGCTTGAAGGTCGATCCGGGTGGCAGGACGGTCTCGATCGCCCGGTTGTTCAACGGCTGCAGGTCGTCGGCGATCAGCTGCTTGCGGTAGCCGGTGACGGCGGGGAAGTCATGGCTGGCCATCTTGTTCGGGTCGAAGCCCGGGCTGGAGACCATCGCGAGGATCTGGCCGGTCGTCGGGCGGAGCGCCACGACGGCGGCCTGCACGTCGTTGCCGAGGTCGCGCACCCCCTCGTACGCCGCCCGCTGGGCCGCCTGGTCGATGGTCAGGCTGACGCTGCCGCCCTGCGAGGTCTGGTTGGCCAGCAGGTCGATCACCCGGTCGACGAAGAAGCGGGAGTCGCTGCCGGAGAGCACCGGGTTCTCCGAGGCCTCGACTCCGGTGACGCCCCAGTCGCGGGAGAAGTAGCCGGTGAGATGGGCGAAGAGGGGGCCGTTGCGGTAGGTGCGCTGGTACTTGTACCGGTCGCCGGACTCGTTGCTCTCCGCGATCGCCCGTCCGCGGCCGACCACGATCGAGCCGCGGGAGCGGGAGAAGTTGGCGTCGAGGACGCGGCGGTTGTCCGGGTGCGCGGCCAGCGAGGTCAGCTCGTCGGCCTGCCAGTACTGCAGGTAGGTGATGTTGAGCAGCAGCGCCACGAAGAGCGCCAGGAAGGCGATGGCGAGCGTGCGGAGCGGCCGGTTCACAGGCCGCCCCTCATGCTGACCACCTGGGTGGCGTCCAGGTCGGCGCCGCCGTCGGCGAAGTCCGGAGGCGGCCGCCGGGCGTGGTCGGAGACGCGCAGCAGCAGCGCGATGACCACCCAGTTGGCGACCAGGCTGGAGCCGCCGGCGGAGAGGAACGGAGTGGTGAGGCCGGTCATCGGGATCAGCCGGGTGACGCCGCCGATGACCACGAAGACCTGCAGCGCGATGACGGTGGCCAGGCCGGTGGCGAGCAGCTTGCCGAAGCTGTCGCGGCAGATCAGCGCCGCCCGCAGGCCGCGCTCCACGATCAGGCCGTAGATCACCACGATCGCGATCAGCCCGGTGAGGCCGAGCTCCTCGCCGAACGAGGGGATGATGAAGTCCGACCAGGACAGCGGCGTGATGTACGGGCTGCCCTGACCGAGTCCGCGGCCGACCAGACCGCCCCAGGCCATGCCGTACATGCCCTGCACGAGCTGGTAGGCGCCGCCGTCGAGGTGGGCGAAGGGATCCAGCCAGCCGGAGACCCGGACCTGCACGTGATCGACGAAGAGGTAGGCCAGGTAGCCGCCGACGGCGAACAGACCGCCACCCACCACCAGCCAGCCGGGCCGCTCGGTGGCGACGAAGAGCATCACCAGGAACAGGCCGAAGAAGAGCAGCGAGGAGCCGAGGTCGTTCTGGAAGACCAGGATGCCGAGGCTGATCAGCCACATCGCCAGAACCGGGCCGAGGTCGCGGCCACGGGGGAAGTCCACGAAGAGCACCCGGCGACCGGCCAGGGCCAGGGCGTCGCGATGCTGCACCAGGTAGCCGGCGAACGCGACGACCAGCAGCACCTTGGCGACCTCGCCGGGCTGGAAGCTCAGCGGGCCGACGTGGATCCAGATCCGGGCGCCGAACTTGGCCACTCCGACGGCGGGGACCAGCGGCAGCAGGAGCAGCACCAGTGCGGCGGCTCCGGCGGTGTAGGTGAAGCTCTGCAGTCGGCGGTGGTCGCGCAGCAGCACCAGGGTCGCCACGAAGAGACCGACCCCCAGGGTCATCCAGATCAGCTGGTTGTCGGCATAGCCGGTGTTGCGGGCCAGGTCGATGCGGTGGATCATCGCCAGGCCCAGGCCGTTGAGCGCGGACACGGCCGGGAGCAGGATCGGGTCGGCGTACGCCGCCTTGATCCGGACGGTGACATGGGCGATGACCACCAGGCCGGTCAGCCAGCCGCCGTAGACGAGCATGTCGGCGGGGACCTCGCCGTCCACGCCGAGGCCGACCGCGGCGTACGCCCCGAGACCGACCAGCAGGCTGAGGACGAGCAGGAAGAGCTCCGCGCCGCCGCGACGGCGGTGCACGAACTCCATCAGCGGCCCGGGGCGCCCGGCCCGGGAGCTGCTCGCGATATCGCTCACCGGCGGCCTCGCTCGCGTCGCTCGGTCATGGCGTCTCGTCGCAGGGAACGTCGGCGGGACTGGGCGTGGTCGTGCCGGCGGACGGGCTGGGCGGGTTGGTGGTGCTGGGTGTGGTGGTGGGGCTGGGCGTGCTCGTCGGCGTCGCGGTCTCCGCGGGGCAGGCGAGCCGGAGCTCGCCGGCCTTGCGCCTGCCCGCCTCGACACCGGCGACCGGGATGCCCTCGCGAACGGCCCGGGCCTCGACGTCCTGGAGGTCGTCGACCCGGAGACCGGTCGTCGCCGCCACCTCGCGCGGGCTGATCCAGGGCACCTCGACGGTGAGACCGCGGAAGACGACGACGTCGCCGTCCTTGTCGCCGACGTAGTACTGCTGCTGGGCCCACCCGCGGAAGGCGGTGCCGGCGACGACGAGCAGGCCGAGGACGACCACGGCCACCAGCAGCCGGCGCAGCCAGGTGAAGCGGGGCGGGGGGCGCGGGGCGTAGCGCAGCTCCTCCGGGTCGAGGTCGCCGTCGTCGAGCTCGCTCAGGTCCTCCTCGGGGATGCTGCCGGTGGGCGGCTCGTCCAGGCGCAGCTGCGGCTGCTCGGCCGCGGCGCCCACGACGATGGCCTCATGGCCGGAGCCGGGCCCGTCCTCCACGGTCGCGACCACCACGGTGACGTTGTCGGAGCTGCCCGCCTCCAGGGCGGCACCGACCAGCTGTGCGGCGGCGGCGTCGAGATCCTCCTGTCCCAGGATGCCGGCCATCACCTCGTTGTCGAGAACGCCGGAGCAGCCGTCGGAGCACAGCAGCAGGCGGTCACCGGGCTGCAGCGGCACGGTGAAGAGGTCCGGCTCGGGCTCGTGCACGCCGTCGACTGCCTTGAGGATCAGATTGCGGTGCGGGTGGACCCGGGCCTCGGCCTCGGTGATCCGGCCCTCGTCGACCAGGCTCTGCACCAGGGTGTGGTCGGTGGTCAGGCCCTCCAGGTGGCCGTCGCGGAGCAGATAGCCGCGGCTGTCGCCGACATGGCCGACGTGCAGGTCAGTGCCGTCGAAGAGCGCGGCGGTGGCGGTCGTGCTGGTGCCGTCCAGATCGCGGTGCTGCTCGACCAGCTCGCCGAGGCGGTCGTGGGCGAGGTGGATGGCGTGGGCGAGCCGGCTGAGCGGCTCCTCGCCCTCGGCGCCCTCGCCGTCGGTGGGTGGCGTGTCGAGCCGGCGGATCGCCTCGATGGCGACACTGCTGGCGATGTCGCCGCGGGCGGCTCCGCCCACCCCGTCGGCGATGACCAGCAGGTGCGGACCGGCGTACCCGGAGTCCTGGTTGTCCCGGCGCACCCGTCCGACGTCGGAGAGCGCGGTGAACCGGAGGCTCGTCGGAGAGGTCACTTGCGCAGCTCCAGGATGGTCTTGCCGATCCGGATCTGGGTGCCCAGCTGCAGGGCGGTGGGCTGGGTGATCCGGCTGCTGCCGACGTAGGTGCCGTTGGTGGACCCGAGGTCCTCGACGTACCACTGGTCGCCGGAGGCGACGATCCGTGCGTGCCGGGTGGAGACGTAGTCGTCGTCGAGCCGGATCGCGGCGTCACCGCCGCGGCCGACGAGCAGGGGCGCGCCGGCGAGCGGGATCACCTCACCCTTGTTGCCACCCTCGACGATCGCGACCATCGTGGGCGCGCCGCGGCGGAGCTTGGCCGGCTTCGCCGGCCGCTTGGCGCCCTTGGCCGCTTGGCGCTCCTGGCGACGGGAGAGCTCGCGAGCGGGCCGCGCGCCGAACATGTCCGAGCGCATCACCGAGATCGCGGAGAGGACGAAGATCCACAGGATCGCCAGGTAGGCGAACCGGATCAGCACCAGCGTCAGGTCGGACACTCGGTCAGCCCTGTCCGTCCGCGCCGGACTCGTGGAAGGTCATCGTGGTGTTGCCGATCCGGATCTCGGCGCCGTCGGCGAGGGTGGCGCTCTCGACCTTGCGGCCGTTGACCAGGACACCGTTGGTCGAGCCGAGATCGTGCACGCTCACCCGCGGTCGCCCGTCGTCGTTCTCGATCCGGACCTCGACGTGCCGTCGCGAGACACCCGGGTCGTTGACCCGCAGGTCGACGTCGTTGCCGCGGCCGACGACGATCCCCGGAGGCGTCAGCGGCAGCCGCTCGCCGTTGACCTCGAGCAGGGCCGCGGCGCGGCGTACCTGCGTCTCGGTGGGATCCGGGCCGGTCGGGCTCACCTTGGCCAGCGCCTGGCTGCGCACTCGGAAGCGACCGGTGGTCAGATCGTCGGCAACCTCCAGGTTGACCTGGACCGGCCCGGTGAAGACGTAGGACTGCGTGGCCGCGTGCTCCTTGAGCAGCGAGACCAGCTCCTGCCCGAGGGCGACCCCGAGCGCCGCGAGCCGGTCGTAGTCGGGCGTGGACAGCTCCACGTGGAAGTCGTTGGGGACCAGCCGCCGGTCACGGCTGAGGATCTGCGCGGAGTTGTCCACCTCTCGCGCCAGCGCCGCGGAGATCTCGACCGGCTGGACGGCACTGCGGAACGTGCGCGCGAAGACACCGGAGATCATCTGCTCCAGGCGCTGCTCGAAGCGCTGCAGTCCACCCACGACACACCTCCGTCCTCTTCACCTCGGCTCATCCGACGCTCGTCTCGACCTCGGCCGTCCGGCCGCGAGCCGGTGCCCACATCCCGGCCCCCGACCGCGTCTGCTCGATCGTATCGGCAACCCCCTGCCGGTTTGGGCCCCACGATCGCGTGGGATACCCTGAGCCCGCTTCACGCGCGAGTGGCGGAATAGGCAGACGCGCACGGTTCAGGTCCGTGTGCCCGAA
>CAZTHV010000216.1:0-5838 GCA_964613165.1 uncultured Marmoricola sp. | reverse complement strand
GCTGGACCGACGCCGGATCTACGGCGAGACGGTGCTCTGGTACTTTCGGGCGGTTTCCTCGGGCGTGGCTCGATCAGCGGGTCCGGAGCCGTCGGGCGAGGGCGAGAGCGCCGAGGAGAGATGGCCGAGGAGAGATGATGGCGGGGATGAACCCCGTGCGGAGTCCCCACAGCCCACAGCCCAGAGCGCGACAGGCCCCGACGGGCCCGACAGGAGGAGACCCGGTGCGTAGAGCGGTGTGCCCAGGATCGTTCGACCCGGTCACCAACGGCCACCTCGACATCGTGGCGCGCGCCGCGACGCTGTTCGACGAGGTCGTCGTGGCGATCGGCGTCAACAAGTCCAAGGCGCGGGCGCGACTGTTCACCGCCGAGGAGCGCATCGAGATGCTCACCGAGGCCTGTGCCGCGTTCCCCAACGTCAGCGTCGCCGGGTTCGACGGCCTGCTGACCACGTTCTGCGAGGAGCGCGGCATCCGCGCCATCGTCAAGGGCCTGCGCGCGGTCAGCGACTTCGACTACGAGCTGCAGATGGCACAGATGAACTCCTCGCTGGTCGACGTCGAGACGGTGTTCATCCCGACCAGCCCGGAGTACTCCTTCCTGGCCTCCTCGCTGGTCAAGGAGGTCGCGATGTTCGGCGGCGATGTCTCCGCCCTGCTGCCGCCGTTCGTGCTGAAGCGGCTCACCGCGCGATTGGCCGAGCGAGCCACCGAGGAGGGAAGCGCCTGATGAAGGACGAGGTGATCGGGCACCTGTCGGATCTGCGAGCCGCCGTCGAGGACGCACGCTCGGTGCCGATGTCGGCATCGGTGATGATCAACCGCACCGAGTTCCTGGAGCTGGTCGACCGGCTGGAGGCGGCCCTCACCGCCACGCTCTCCCAGGCCACCGAGGTGGTGGGTGACCGTGACGCCGTCGTCGCGTCGGGACAGACCGAGGCGGAGGAGATCCTGCGCCAGGCCGAGCACGACCGCGAGGAGCTGGTCTCCGACACCGGCGTCTTCAAGGTGGCCTCCGCCCGCGCGGAGGAGCTGGTCGAGGCGGCCGAGCGCGAGGCGCGCGAGCTGCGCGCTGAGACCGACGAGTACGTCGAGGGCCAGCTGGCCAACTTCGAGGCGACCCTGGAGGGCATCCTGCAGGCGGTCCGCCGGGGTCGCTCCCGGCTGGCACACGGGCACGTGCACGGCCTGGGCGACGACTCCGACGTGGCGGACATCACGCTGCCCGAGCACCTGGAGCCGTGAGGCCGCGGGCCGTTTTGGTCTCCGCCGTCGGCGACGGATAGACTCCCGGGGTTCTGCCCACGTCAAGGCATTCGGAAGTGACACCGTGCGCACCCTCGACCCGAGAGCGCCGTTCGTGCTCGATACCCGCGAGCTCGGCCGCCGCCCGGGGTCGCAGCGTCGGGTCACCAGGGATGCCGAGGCACCGGCAGAGCTCGGCATCGAGATCCTGGGCGTGCCCGAAGGGTCGCCGGTCCAGCTGGACCTGCGGCTCGAGGCGGTCATGGAGGGAGTGCTGGTCACCGGGACGGCCACGGCCGGACTGGAGGGCGAGTGCGCGCGGTGCCTGGAGCCGATCGAGGACACGATCACGGTCGATCTCCAGGAGCTGTACCTCTACGACGTCTCCGCGGACGACGAGGAGGATGTCAGCCGGGTCGAGGACGAGCTGATCGACCTCGAGCCGGTGTTGCGGGACGCGGTGGTGCTCGCACTGCCGTTCCGGCCGTTGTGCTCCGAGGAGTGCCCCGGGCTGTGCGCCGAGTGCGGCGCCCGGCTCGCGGACGATCCGGAGCACACGCACGAGGCTCCGGTCGACCCCCGGTGGGCGGCGTTGCAAGGCCTCCGCGACGACCGTTAGACAATGACCCACAGACCAGCGCCGCAGGCGCAGCCCAGCACCACCCAGAAGACCGGCCGGTTCCGGCCCGAGACGAGGAGTCAGAAGTGGCAGTCCCGAAGCGGAAGATGTCGCGCAGCAACACGCGTCACCGTCGTTCGCAGTGGAAGGCCGTCGCGCCCTCGCTGGTGAACTGCGCCAACCCTGCGTGCGGTGCCAAGCACCTGCCTCACCGGGCGTGCCCGGCGTGCGGTCAGTACGGCGCTCGCGCCGACCGCCGGCAGGTTCTCTGACCGCGTGGTCGATCGCGACACTGTCGCGTCCTCGGCCGTCGCCGGAGTGAGCTCCGGGGCCGCCGACGGTTCCGGCTACCCCGACCTGCGCGCCGCGCTCGGCGATCCGGTCCTGGAGGCCGGGCTGCTAGAGCTCGCCCTGACGCACCGGTCCTACGCCTACGAGAACGGCGGCCTCCCGACCAACGAGCGACTGGAGTTCCTCGGTGACGCCGTGCTGGGCGTCGTGGTGACCGAGTCGCTCTACCGCACCTATCCGGACGTCTCCGAGGGCCGGCTGGCCAAGCTGCGTGCCGCGGTCGTCAACTCCCGGGCGCTGGCCGATGCCGGCCGGACCATCGGCCTGGGCCCGTACGTGCGCCTGGGCAAGGGGGAGGAGTCGACGGGCGGCCACGACAAGGCCTCGATCCTGGCCGACACCGTGGAGGCCGTCATCGGCGCGGTCTATCTCTCCGGCGGCTTCGAGGCGGCCGGCCAGGTGATCCACCTGCTGATCGACCCGCTGCTGGTCTCGGCGGTCGAGCTGGGCGCCGGCCTGGACTGGAAGACCAGCCTCCAGGAGCTCTGCGCCGAGCTCGACCTGGGCGTGCCGCAGTACGTGATCGAGAGCGAAGGCCCCGATCACATGAAGACCTTCACCGCGCAGGTCCGGGTGGCTGACCGGCTGCACGGCCATGGCGTGGGCCGGTCGAAGAAGGACGCAGAGCAGCAGGTCGCCGAGGCGGCGTACCGGACGTTGAAGGCCGAGCGCGAGGCCGCCGGCGAGCCGGAAGCCGGTGCCTGAGCTTCCCGAGGTCGAGGTCGTCCGCCGGGGCCTCGAGGCGCACGTCCTGGACCGGCAGATCGGCCGGGTCGAGGTGCTCCACCCACGTCCCGTCCGCCGCCACCTCGCCGGCGCGGCCGACTTTGCCGCCCGGCTGACCGGGCGGACCTTCACCGCCGCACGCCGCCGCGGCAAGTACCTCTGGCTGCCGCTGGACACCGGCGACGCTCTCCTGGCTCACCTCGGGATGAGCGGCCAGATGCTGGTGCAGCCGGCCGGCGCTCCGGACGAGCGGCACCTGCGGGTGCGGCTGGTCCTGCCCGATCACGAGCGGCCCGGCCTTGAGCTGCGCTTCGTCGACCAGCGGATGTTCGGCGGGCTCTCCTTCGCGGCCGGCGGCGCCGGCCTGCCGGCCGAGATCGCCCACATCGCGCGCGATCCGCTCGACCCGGAGCTGGACGACGAGGAGCTGGTACGCCGGGTGCGCCGCAGCTCCTCGGGCATCAAGCGACTGCTGCTCAACCAGTCGCTGGTCTCCGGCGTCGGCAACATCTACGCCGACGAGGCGCTCTGGCTGGCCGGCATCCACGGCGAGCGCCCCGGCAACCGGCTGCGGCGCGCCGACGTCGAGAGCGTGCTGACGAGCGCGCGTGCGGTGATGACAGCGGCGCTCGCCCAGGGTGGGACGTCCTTCGACGCGCTCTACGTCAACGTCAACGGGGAGAGCGGCTACTTCGACCGCTCCCTGGAGGTGTACGGCCGGGAGGGCGAGCCGTGCTCGCGGTGCGGCACCCCGATCCGGCGTACCAGCTTCATGAACCGCTCGTCGTTCTTCTGCCCGGTCTGCCAGCCCGTGCCGCGCCGCCGGGCCGCCGGCCAGTAGTTCCGTCGGGGGTACGCGGCAGCATCGGTCCCCATGGACGACCGGGACGACCCGTGGGAGCGCACCGGCACGATCCTGCACGCCGATCTGGACTCGTTCTATGCCTCGGTGGAGCAGCGCGACGACCCGCGCCTTCACGGCCGGCCGGTGATCGTGGGCGGCGGGGTGGTGCTCGCCGCGAGCTATGAGGCCAAGGCCAGGGGAGTCCGCACCGCGATGGGCGGTCGCCAGGCTCGGCGGCTGTGCCCGCAGGCGCGGGTGGTGCCGCCGCGCTTCGAGGCGTACGTCGCGGCCAGCAAGGCGGTCTTCGCGGTCTTCCGGGACACCACGCCGGTGGTGGAGCCGGTCTCCATCGACGAGGCGTTCCTCGACGTCGGAGGGCTCCGGCGGATTCGGGACTCGCCGGTGTCCGTGGCGCGGGACCTGCGGGCGCGGGTCCGGGCGGAGGCCGGCCTGCCGATCACCGTGGGCGTGGCCCGGACGAAATACCTCGCCAAGGTCGCCAGCGCCGTGGGCAAGCCCGACGGACTGTTGGTCGTCCCACTGGACGGGGAGCTGTCCTTCCTGCACGCCCTGCCGGTCGAGCGGCTGTGGGGCGTCGGTGGTGCCACCTCGGCCCGGCTGCGCGCCGCGCGGGTCCGGACCGTCGCCGACCTCGCCCGGCTGGACGTGGAGGAGGTGGTCGCCCTGGTCGGAGTCGCCGGACACCACCTGCACGCGCTGGCCCACGGGCATGACCCGCGACAGGTGCGCGCGGGACACCGGCGGCGCTCGATGGGCGCGCAGAGCGCGCTCGGGCGGCGCCCGAGTCCCTTCGCCGACGTGGACGCCCGCTTGCTGGCACTGGTGGTCAAGGTGACCGGACGGCTCCGGGCGGCGGGTCTGAGCGCCGCCACGGTGACCGTCCGGCTGCGCCACGACGACTTCTCCCGGTCCACGGTCTCGCACACGATGCCCCAGCCGACCGGGCACACGGAGATCGTCGCGCGAGTGGCCCGGACGCTGCTGGCCGCGCGCCGTCCCGAGCTGGAGCACCGCGGCGTCACCCTGGTCGGGGTGACGCTCAGCGGCCTGGACTCGGGCAGCGTTCAGCTCACGCTTCCGCTGGAGGCTGGTGGCGTCCTCTCCGGCGACGACCTCGACGGCGCCGTCGACTGGGTGCGCCGGAGGTTCGGCGCCGGCTCGCTGCGGCGCGCGACCAACCTGAGGATGCCGGACCAGACGGCCGTCTTGCTCCCACCTGATGGTCCGTGAGACTCTTGGAGACGGCCCCCATCGGGTCAACCACGACGTTCGGAGGACGACATCTGATGGCCAAGGCTCTCCTCGGCGCCACCGGCAGCACTGATCCTTTCATGACCGCCCGGCTGGCCCGCGAGAACCGCCTCCTGCGGGAGCGCATCGCCGACCTCGAGGCGGTCGTGCTCCGTCTGCAGACGGAGAACGACGCGCTGGCCGAGATGGTCAGCGAGTCCGCCACCGGCGAGGTTCTCGAGCTCGCCTGAGCCCCCCTGTCCGGCCGGGTCTCCGACACGCGGCCGGGACCCTCCTCGCGCGCGTTCGGCCCGCGTAGGCTCGACGTGCCGCTTCCCCGGCAGGGCTCCTGAATAGGATCTCTGTTCGCGCGCATGCGAGATTCACCGGAGTGAGGAGCCAGCGTTGTACCTGAAGAGCCTGACCCTGAAGGGGTTCAAGTCCTTCGCCTCCTCCACCACCCTCCAGTTGGAGCCGGGGATCACCTGCATCGTCGGGCCGAACGGGTCGGGCAAGTCCAACGTGGTGGACGCCCTGGCCTGGGTCATGGGTGAGCAGGGCGCCAAGTCGCTGCGCGGCGGCAAGATGGAGGACGTCATCTTCGCCGGCACCGCAGGCCGCCCGCCGCTGGGCCGTGCCGAGGTGCAGCTGACCATCGACAACTCCGACGGTGCCCTGCCGATCGAGTACGCCGAGGTCACGATCAGCCGCACGATGTTCCGCAACGGCGGCTCGGAGTACGCGATCAACGGCACCTCCTGCCGGCTGCTGGACGTCCAGGAGCTGCTCAGCGACTCCGGC
>CAZTHV010000215.1:4992-5839 GCA_964613165.1 uncultured Marmoricola sp. | reverse complement strand
GGAAGGTCCAGGCGGCGCCGGTGCTCACCCCGGTGACGGCGACCTCGTCGAAGACTGTGGCCGGGGTGGAGCGGCGGGCGACCGTCGCGGTCCATTCCCGGTCGGTGCCGGTGACCTCGACGTCCAGGCGCTGGTCCAGGGCGCGGACGACGGCCTGGAGGGGCTGAGGGGACGACGGCCCGACCAGGCTGATCCAGGCGCCGTCCTCATGGGCCGGCGAGGAGGTCATCCGGAGGACGCCGTCAAGAGAGGCGACGACGTACGCAGCCGGGTTGACCAGCGGGTGGAGGGCCAGCAGCCGCAGCGGGTCGTCGATGCCGAGGGCACCGATCAGCCGCGAGGCGGCGACGCCGGCGATTCCGACCAGCTGACGCAGGCACAGGGATCGCCAGTCGGGGGTACGGCGAGCGACCGCCCGGACGAACCCCAGATTGAGCAGGTGCATCTGCAGGCAGACCTCGTCGGCGATCCGGACCAGCGCGCTGTGCGAGAAGGCCGCGAAGTCGAGGTCGCAGAGCAGCGGCCCGGCGTAGTCGGACTGCCCGGGCGAGGCCGGATCGATCGGATCGAGCACCGTCACGGCGGCCTGCGAGGAGCGCAGCGCGGCGCAGTCGGCGGATTCCGACACCGGCGGGTGGGACTCGTCGATGACCACCGTCCACTGACAGTGCGGCTGCCGGTCCGCGGGCTCCCGCGGCGGCCGGTGCACCGGGCGCACCTGGGCGTGCGGGTTGGTCGCCACCGCGGTCGCGTCGAAGGTCGGGTCCTCGATGTCGTGGCACATCGTGCGGACGTACGCCGGCCCCATCGGCTCGACGTCCATCAGCGCGCACTGCGGCGCGCTGAT
>CAZTHV010000215.1:567-4982 GCA_964613165.1 uncultured Marmoricola sp. | reverse complement strand
CAGCGCGCCGCAGTGCGCGAGCTCGAAGGAGCCGTGCCACCGGTCCTCGACGGTGTAGCGGAAGTCCATGAACTGCGGCGGCGCGCCGATGTCGAGCTGCAGTCCCTTGAAGATGGTGACCACATCGTCACCTTCGTAGCCCAGCGCCCGCTGCATCCGCTTGGTGTAGATCGGGCTGGCCGCCATCCACTCCTCGATCGCCACCTCGGCCATCCCGGAGCGCCCGAAGGCGCCGATGCACCAGGCCATCCCGGAGCGGTCGATGAGCTGCCCGATCAGCAGCAGCTCGGGGACCAGCACCGCGAGCTCCTCGCGGGACAGCGCGGCGTACCGGCTCACCGACGGGTCACCCGCACCGGCAACGAGGCGTAGCCGCGGACGTTGGCGGAGTAGAAGCGCCGGGGACCCTCGACGACCTCGATGGACGAGCACCGCTCGATCAGCTGCTCCAGGGCGATCTTCGCCTCCAGCCGGGCCAGGTTGGCGCCGAGGCAGTAGTGCCGGCCACCGCCGAAGGCGAGGTGCCTCGCCAGCTCGTCCGGGGAACGGTGGAGGTCGAACTCCTCGGCACGGGAGAACACCTCGTGGTCGTGGTTGGCCGAGCCGATGTTGAGCAGCAGCTTCGACCCGGCCGGGCAGGTGACCCCGTCGATGGTGACATCGGCCAGCGTCAGCCGTGCCAGCAGCTGGCTGGAGGCCTCGTAGCGCAGCGTCTCCTCGATCCACGGCTCCACCAACGAGGCGTCGCCGAAGACGGCGGCACGCTGCGAGGGATGCCGGGAGATGTTGGCCACCGCGTTGCCGAGCAGCTTGGTGGTGGTCTCGTTGCCGGCCACGACCATCAGGAAGAGGAAGGCGGTCAGCTCGCCGTCGGTCATCCGCTGACCGTCCTCCTCCGAGCTGAGCAGCATGCTGACCAGGTCGTCGCGCGGCGCGCTCTTCCGCTCCGCCAGCAGCCCGCCGAAGTAGCCGAACAGCTCCAGCGAGGCGGCCATCCCGGCCCTGGGCACGTCGCGCAGTCCGTCCTCACGGGTCACCAGCAGGTCGGCCAGGCGGCGTACCTCGTCTCGATCCGCGGGAGGTACGCCGAGCAGGTCGGAGATCACGTCCATCGGGAACCGCCCGGCGAAGTCGACGATCCAGTCGAACTCGTCGGACTCCAGGGCACGCTCCAGATGCGACCGGCTGATCTCGGCGATCCGCGGACCCATCTCCGCGACCCGGCGCGGAGTGAACCCGCGCGAGACCAGCTTGCGCAGCCGGGTCTGCTCCGGCGGGTCCATCCCGAGGAACGACATCACCAGATGGGCGTTCTCGTTCCACGCGCTCTCGTCGAGAGTGACCCCCATCCGGTTGGAGTAGACCTCCTCGGTGCGCCAGGCCCGGTGCAGGTCGGCATGCCGGGACATCACCCAGAAGTCATGCTCGGTGTTGTGGAAGAGCGGCGCCTCCTCGCGCAGCCGGGCGTACGTCGGGTACGGGTCGTCCTGCAGTGCGTGGTCGTAGTGGTCGAAGCGCAGCGGGCAGCCGGTCATCGGTGTCCCTCCAGGATCACCGCCGCGACCGTGTCCAGGCGGTCGGCGAGCTCCTCATAGGTGAGCAGTCCCATCCCGGCCTGGAGCAGCGCGCCCGAGAAGGCATAGGTGAGCGACTCGACCAGCGCGGGCGCCTCGGGCTCGCCCACCGCGTCGGTGAAGCGGCCCAGGATGCTCGCCCCGATCTTGATCCGCAGCCGGTCGACCTCCGGGTCGGTGCCGAGCAGGGCGAGGTTGGCGGCGGTCGCCAGGTGCGGCGAGGACGCCAGCAGGCCGGCCATCTGCCGGGTCACCGCCTGGACCCGCTCCAGTGCCGAGTCGCCCAAGCTCGACGGCGGCTCCAGCGCCGAGAGCCGACGCCAGAAGAGCTCGGCGAAGAGGTGGTGCTTGGAGGCGAGATAGGTGTACGCCGTCGCCGGCGACACCCCTGCCCGGTGGGCGACCGTCCGGATCGTCAGCGCCTCCGGGCCCACCTCCTCCAGCTCCACCTCGCCCGCCGCCAGCAGCCGCTCGGCGGTCTCCGCCTGGCGCGGGTTGAGTCCCTGACGCAGGCTGCTGACGGTCCCGGCCTGGACGTCGGTCATGACTGGTCCCCCTTCGCGATCGTCTCCTCGACCAGGCTGTTCAGCCGGGCGCCGACCGGCCAGCCGGCGTAGTGGCTGAGCAGGATCACTATCTCGCGCAGCGCGGCCTCGTCCAGGTCACCGGCCTGGTACGCCGCCGGCACCTGGATGGTCAGCACGTCGTGGGCCCCCTGACCGGCCAGCATCCCGATCAGCAGCAGCCGGCGGTCGCGATCGCTGAGCCCCGGACGGCTCCAGATGTCGGCGAAGAGATGGTCGGCGGTGTAGCCGAAGAAGTCGCCCTCCCCGTCGCTCATCGCGAAGCCGTAGACCTGCTCCATCCGCTCCAGCCCGCGCCGTCGTACATCGGGCAGCTCCTCGAACCTGCTCATCCGGCACCTACTCCGAGTCCCAGCGCCCCGGCGAGGTTCGCCCGGGCGTGCTCCGCCATCGGCACGTCGACGCCGAGCCGGTCGGCCAGCTCGATCGCGTATGCCAGGTCCTTGCTCCCCAGCGCGAGCACGTGCTCGAAGATCGGGGTCCAGCCGTCTTCGGGGGCCAGTGGCGCGGTGGTGTCGCGGTGCATGATCGCACCTGGTCCGCCGGTGATCGCGTCGGTGTGCCGCACGATCCGGCCGAGCGCCACCAGATCGATGCCGGCCGCCTCAGCCAGTCGCGCCGCCTCGCCGGTCGCGGTGAAGGCGACGAAGTGCAGCAGGTTGCGGGCCAGCTTGGCCGCGGTCCCGGCGCCGATGGGGCCGCAGTGGACGACCTCGTTGCCGATCAGCTCCAGCGGCCCGCGGGCCGCCTCGTAGGCCGCGTCCGAGCCGCCGACCATGATCGCCAGCGTCCCGTCGACCGCGCCCATCGTCCCGCCGCTGACCGGCGCGTCCACGAAGAGCAGGTCATGTCGGCCGGCGAGATCCTCCAGCTGGGGCGGGAGATCCGGGGAGACGGTGGAGTGCACGACCACCACCGTGCCCGGCCTCGCCGAGCCGAGGACCTCCCCCATCACGTCGCGCACCTGATCGTCGGTGTTGACCATCACCGAGACGAACCCGCACTCGGCGGCGAGCTCGGCCACCGAGCCGGCCACACGCGCGCCGGCCCGCTCCGCGTCGATGACCGCCGCCGGCGAGACGTCGTACACGGTCCAGCCGCCCGGCCACGCGGCCAGGCGCAGGGCCATCGGCCTGCCGATGTTGCCCAGCCCGATGAAGCCGGCACGGACCTGAGCCTGAGTCATGCCCGGAACACCTGCCCACCGTCGACGTCGAGGATCTGGGCGGTCACCCAGGACGCCTCGTCGCTGAGCAGGAAGAGGCAGGCACCGACCAGGTCCTCGGGCTGGCCGATCCGCTTGAGCGCCAGGCTGTCGCGGACGATGTCGTGGGCGGCGTCGCCGGCCTGGGTGCGGGTCGCGGCGGTGTCGGTAGGCCCCGGCGCGATGGCGTTGACCCGGATGCCCATGCCGCCCAGCTCGTGGGCCAGCTGCTGGGTGAGGCCGTTGATGCCGACCTTGGCCAGGCCGTAGAAGCCGGAGTAGAGCCACGCCGCCGTCGAGGACTGGTTGACGATCGCGCCGCCACCGCGCTTCTGCATGTACGGATAGACCGCGCGGGTCATCACCAGGGCGCCGTCCATGTTCACGCCCATGAACCTGCGGTAGTAGTCCCAGTCCACGGTGATCAGCAGGTCGAAGGCCATGTCGCCGTAGATCGCGGCGTTGTTGACCAGCAGGTCGATCCCGCCGTACGCCGCCGCGGCGACCTCGGCCGCCGCGGTCGCCGAGGTCGCGTCGGAGACGTCGCAGCGCACGAACATCGCCGTGCCGCCGCCGGCCTCGATCTCCTCGGCGACCCGCTGACCGGACCCCTCGTTGAGGTCGGCGACCACCACTGAGGCGCCCTCAGCCGCCAGAGCCTTGGCATAGGCCTCGCCGATCCCCCGCGCCGCGCCCGTGACGATCGCGACCCTCCCCTCGAACCGGCCCTCGACACGCGCGCTCATGCCGGCTCCGCCCTCTCGACCGGAAAGGCCAGCGTCTTGGTCTCCAGGTACTCCTCGAACCCGGCGACGCCCATCTCCCGGCCGATGCCGGACTGCTTGTATCCGCCGAAGGGAGCGTCGGGGCTGAACCAGACCCCGCCGTTGACGGCCAAGGTGCCGGTTCGGATGCGGTTCGCCACAGTCCGGGCCCGCTCCAGGGAGCCGCTGTCGACCGAGCCGGAGAGCCCGTACGCCGAGTCGTTGGCGATCCTCACCGCGTCGTCGTCGCCGTCGTGCGGGATCACCACCAGCACCGGGCCGAAGATCT
>CAZTHV010000215.1:0-557 GCA_964613165.1 uncultured Marmoricola sp. | reverse complement strand
TCCTCCTGGGCCAGCCGCGAGGAGTTGTCGAGCCCGGCGACGACGGTCGGCTCGATCCAGTAGCCGTCCCGGTCGATGACGTGGCCGCCGGTCGCGAAGGTGCCGCCCTCCTCCTCGGCCAGCCGCAGGTAGGCCTCCACCCGGTCGCGCTGAGCCGCGGAGATCACCGGGCCGCAGATCGCGCCCGGGTCGGCCGGGTCCTTGGCCCCGATGGACTCCATGGTCGCGGCGGCCACCTGGACCGCCTCGTCGTACCGCTCCCGCGGCACCACCAGCCGCGTGGTGATCGCGCAGCCCTGGCCGGCGTGGATGCAGGCCGCGAAGGCCGTCGCCGAAACAGCGGAGGCGATGGCTGCGTCATCAAGGTCGTCCAGGACGATGGCCGCCGACTTGCCGCCCAGCTCGAGGAAGACCTTCTTCAGCGTCGGCGCTGCCGCCGCCATGATCGCCTTGCCGGTCGCGGTCGAGCCGGTGAAGGAGACCATGTCCACGCGCGGGTCGGTGGTCAGCATCGCGGCCACCGCGTCGTCGCGCGGGGTGACCACGTTGAAGACGCC
>CAZTHV010000214.1:0-5840 GCA_964613165.1 uncultured Marmoricola sp. | reverse complement strand
CGCCAGGCGCAGGTCCTCGATCCGGCCGTTGGTGCACGAGCCGACGAACACGGTGTCGACCTTGACCTCGCGCATCGGCGTGCCGGCCTCCAGGCCCATGTACTCCAGGGCATTCTCGGCCGCGACCCGGTCCTGCTCCTCCTCGAAGTCGTCAGGAGCCGGTACGACCCCGCCGAGCGCGACGCCCTGGCCAGGGTTGGTGCCCCAGGTGACGAACGGGGTCATCGTGGAGGCGTCGAGGACGATCTCCTTGTCGAACTCGGCGTCGGGGTCGGTGACCAACGTCTTCCAGTGCGCCAGGGCGGCGTCCCAGTCGGCGCCCTGGGGCGCCTCCGGCTTGCCCTCGATGTAGTCGAAGGTCGTCTGGTCCGGGGCGATCAGCCCGGCCTTGGCACCCCACTCGATGCTCATGTTGCAGACCGTCATCCGGCCCTCCATGGAGAGCTCCTCGATCGCCTGGCCGCGGTACTCCACAATGTAGCCCTGGCCACCCCCGGTGCCGGTGTGCGTGATCAGGCTGAGCACCAGGTCCTTGGCGGTGACGCCCTCGGGCAGGCTGCCGTTGACGGTGACCGCCATCGTCTTGGGCTTGGCCTGCGGCAGTGTCTGCGTGGCCAGCACGTGCTCGACCTCGGAGGTGCCGATGCCGAACGCGATCGCGCCGAAGGCGCCATGGGTGCTGGTGTGGCTGTCGCCGCACACGATGGTCATGCCCGGCTGGGTGAGGCCGAGCTGCGGGCCGACGACGTGCACGATGCCCTGCTCGATGTCGCCGAGCGGGTGCAGTCGCACGCCGAACTCCTCAGCGTTCTTGCGCAGCGTCTCGACCTGCGTGCGGCTCACCGGGTCGGCGATCGGCTTGTCCCAGTCGAGGGTCGGCACATTGTGGTCCTCGGTCGCCAAGGTCAGGTCGGGGCGGCGTACCCGCCGACCGGCCAGGCGCAGACCGTCGAACGCCTGCGGCGAGGTGACCTCGTGGATCAGGTGGAGGTCGATGTAGAGAAGATCGGGCTCACCCGGTGCCGAACGGACGACATGCTCGTCCCAGACCTTCTCCGCCAGGGTTCTGCCCATCACCACTCCTTGCTCATCGTCCGAACCGCTGCCTGCCTACTTCCAAGAATGCTTCTCGCCCGAAGGGTTGCATCCCACGATCTGAGACGGCAGTATTGTCATATGGACAACTCTAGCGGAGTCGGCGTCCTCGATAAAGCCGCATTGGTGCTGACCGCTCTCGAGGCCGGCCCGGCCACTCTCGCCGGGCTCGTCGCCAGCACCGGGCTCGCCCGGCCCACCGCGCATCGTCTCGCCGTCGCGCTGGAGCACCACCGTCTGGTCGCCCGGGACATGCAGGGCCGCTTCGTTCTCGGCCCCCGTCTCTCCGAGCTCTCCGCGGCGGCCGGCGAGGACCGGCTGCTGGCCTCCGCAGGCCCCGTGCTCGCCCGGCTCCGCGACATCACCGGCGAGTCCGCGCAGCTGTGGCGGCGCCAGGGCGAGTACCGCGTCTGCGTCGCCGCCGCCGAACGCCCCAGCGGCCTGCGCGACACCATCCCGGTCGGCTCCCAGCTGACCATGCGGGCCGGGTCGGCCGCACAGGTGCTGCTCGCCTGGGAGGACCCCGAGCGGATCCACCGCGGGCTGCAGAACGCCGCCTTCTCCGCCTCCGCGCTGGCCGGCATCCGCCGGCGCGGCTGGGCACAGTCGATCGCCGAGCGCGAGCAGGGCGTCGCCTCGGTCTCCGCGCCGGTGCGCTCTCCCAACGGCAAGATCATCGCCGCCGTCTCGGTCTCCGGCCCGCTGGAGCGGCTCAGCCGCCAGCCCGGCCGGATGCACGCCCCTGCCGTGCTTGCCGCCGCCGAGCGGCTCTCGGAGTCGTTGCGCCGCGCCGCCGCGGAGTAGCCCTCAGCGCAGGAGACTCACCCCGCGTCGACGATCAGGACCACACCCAGCGTGGCGAGGCCGGCGGCCATGACGACCGCACCGGCGAAGACCAGCCACAGGTAGCGGTTCGGCGTCGTGCGCCCGGCGCCGGCCGACGCGGCGAAGAAGCCGCCCGGCATGAGCAGCGCCGCGACCGGTACGCCGAGCCGGGCGATCCAGGCGGCCGCGCCGTCCAGACCGGCCCCGTCGACGTACAGCTGGCACAGCAGCCCGAGCACGAGCAGCACGCCGGCATGGGCATGTCCGGCGCGGGCGAAGCCGATCTGGAACGGCGTCCGGGCGCCGGCGTCGGTCCACAGCCGGACGAGGTACAGGCCGCCGGTCTCGACGGTCACCAGCGACAGGAAGAGGGTGCCGGCCAGGATCTGGGTGGTCTCGCTCATCGGCCACTCCTTTGGATAGTTGGGCTATCCATTATTGGACAGAACAACTATCCAACTGTCAAGATGCTCGCGTGTGGATGGCGGAGCTGGCCTCGCGGTCGGGCCTCACGGTCGCGACCATCAAGTACTACCTGCGCGAAGGCCTGTTGCCTCCCGGCGAGGCCGTCGGTGCGACTCGGGCGCGGTACGACGACAGCCACCTGCGGCGGCTGCGACTGATCCGCGCCCTCACCGACGTCGCCGGACTCCGCCTGGAGGTCGTCCGCGAGGTGCTCGACGGGATCGGCCGCGCCGGGAGCTGGCACGAGGCCGTCGGCAGCGCCCACACCCGGCTCCCCTTCCCCGGCACCCGGCCGGCCAGCGAGACCTCCCTGGCCCGGGTCGAGGCGATGCTCGACCGGACGGGCTGGTCCCTGGGCCACGGCAGCCCGCATGCCGAGGCTCTCGGCCGCGCCCTCGACGCCCTCGACGATGTCCAGCACCCGCTGTCCGACGACCTGTTGGACGCCTACGCCGAGGCGTGGCAGCCGGTCGCGGAGCTGGAGGTGGCCGGCGTGGACGCCGGCGACGTGGAGAGCAGCGCGGAGGCGGCGGTGGTCGGCACCCTGCTGCTGGAGCCGGTCGTGCTCGCCGTACGCCGCATCGCCCAGGAGAACGTGTCCCGCGAGCGCGGCCGCTGAGTCACCCTCAGAAGAGGGCGTCCTGCTCCAGTCCGAGCAGGAGCTGCTTGCGCTCCAGTCCCCCGGCATAGCCGGTGAGAGAGCCGTCGGCGCCGATGATGCGATGGCACGGGATGACGATCGGGATCGGGTTGCGGCCATTGGCCAGGCCGACCGCACGCGACGCCGCGTTGGTCATGCCGAGCCGGTGGGCGATCTGGCCGTAGGAGGCCGTCTCTCCATAGCCGACGCCGCGCAGCTGCTGCCACACCCGCTGCTGGAAGTCGCTGCCCCGCGGCGCCAGCGGCAGGTCGAACTCACGCAGCTCGCGGGCGAAGTACGCCGCCAGCTGCTCGACCGCGCGCCGCAGCAGCGGGTCGTCGTCGACGCGATCGCCGATCGGGGTGCCGTCGGCGTGTCCCCGGAACGGGCTGAACTCGATCGCCACGATGGCGTCTCCATGCCCCACGATGCGCAGATCGCCGATCGGCGAGGGCATCACGGTCCACACGGTCGTCGTCTCCTGGGTCTGGTTGGTGGTCACTGTAGGTCGTCCTCCCGGATCGGTCGTCGGTCGGGCGTCGTCCGGTCGGCGTACGACGTCCACAGGTGGATCAGCGCATAGGAGCGCCACGGTCGCCAGCGCTGCGCGGTGTTCTGGGCGGCGGCGAGGTCGATGCCGAGCGACTCCCCCGCGCGGCGCACGGCCAGGTCGGTCGGCAGGAAGACGTCGGGATCGCCGAGCGCCCGCAGCGCGATGTAGTCGGCGGTCCACGGGCCGATGCCCGGCAGCGCCAGCAGTCGTGCGCGTACGTCGGCCCGGTCGCCGGCACGGTCCAGCCTGATCTCACCGGCGGCGAGCGCGGCGCACAGTCCGGCGAGCGCCCTCGCCCGGGAGGCGGGCATCGGCAGCTCGGCCGGCCCGAGACCGGCGAGCACATCGGCGGAGGGAAACAGCCGGTCCACGACGTGGTCGCCCACCAGCACCAGAGGCTCGCCATGACGCTCGGCCAGCCGGGCTGCCGTCGTCCGCGCGGCGGACACGCTCACCTGCTGGCCGAGCACGGCACGGACCGCGACCTCGTCTCCGTCCACGTGACCGGGCACCCGCAGCCCGGGCCGGGCGGCGACGAGCGGCCGCAGCGCCGGATCGGCACCCAGGATCTCGTCCACGGCGAGCGGGTCGCAGTCGGCATCGAGCAGCCGCCGGGTCCGCTCCAGCGCCGGAGCGAGGTCGCGGGCGTCGGCCAGCGTGAACCGCGCGGGGACGGTGCCCTGCGGGCGATCGCCGAGCTCGACGCGGACCACGCCGGGACCGTGCGGCAGGGAGAGCGCCCGCTCGTACCAGCCCGGGCCGGTCGCCTCGACGCCCGGGACGGCGCGAGCGGTGAGGAAGCCGAGCAGGCTCGCGGCGTCGTACGGCTCGCGGACGGCCACCCGGACCCGGATCGTCCCGGACGAGTCGCCGACGCCTCGGCGCCCGCGCAGCTGGCCGGGCGTCGCGGCGTACACCTCGCGGATCGTGTCGTTGAACTGTCGCACGCTGCTGAAGCCCGCCGTGAACGCGATGTCGGCGAAGCCCAGGTCGGTGGTCTCGACGAGGACGCGAGCGGTCTGAGCCCGGCGCGAGCGCGCCAACGCCAGCGGTCCGGCGCCGCACTCATGGACGAGCAGCCGGTTCAGCTGCCGCACCGAGTAGCCGACGGCCTCGGCGAGACCGCCGACGCCGTCGCGGTCGACGACGCCGTCGGCGATCAGCCGCATCGCCCGACCCGCGGCATCTGCCGCGACATCCCAGTCCGGCGAGCCCGGAGTGGCATCGGGCAGGCAGCGGCGACAGGCCCGGAAGCCGGCGCCCTGGGCCTCGGCGGCCGAGCGGTAGAAGGCGACGTTGCCGCGCTTGGGGGTGATCGCCGGACAGGAGGGACGGCAGTAGATCCCGGTCGTCCGCACGCCGGTGTAGAACACGCCGTCGAACCGCCGGTCGCGGCCCTTCACCGCCCGGTAGCAGGCCTCCTCGTCGAGCATCACGAGACGAGTCTCCCCGCCCGCACCGACACTTTCTAGCGGGAATCGGCCATGACCGTCGGCGTCGTCGTATCAGCCGCCGTATCACTAGGCGGAGCGCTCCGAGAACGCCGGCCCGGAGTCCTCTAGGGTCGTGGCCATGTCCTCGGCCCTGTTGATCCGGCGTCGTGCAGTCGATCACTGCCACGTGGGCTCGGCCATCTGTCGAATGCCCTGACCGGTCCGAATGTCATCGGCGTGCCGGCCAAGGCCCGCACGTCGACCGGCCATCCCAGCGCCGCCGTACGCCGGCGCGCCCCGGCTGTCCCGGACCGGTCCCGACCCAGCCCATTCCGCATCGAAGGAGAACCCATGACCCGCAAGCCCGAGACCCTGGCCGTCCACGCCGGCCAGGAGCAGGCCGACCCGGCCACCAACTCCCGCGCCGTGCCGATCTACCAGACGACGTCGTACGTCTTCAACGACACCGAGCACGCCGCCAACCTCTTCGCGCTCGCCGAGCCCGGCAACATCTACACCCGCATCATGAACCCCACCCAAGACGTCTTCGAGCAGCGGATGACCCAGCTCGAGGGTGGCGTCGGAGCGCTCGCGGTCGCCTCGGGCTCCACCGCCACGACGTACGCCGTGCTCAACCTGACCTACTCCGGCGACAACATCGTCGCGCTCTCCACGCTGTACGGCGGCACCTACGCGCTCTTCGCCCACACGCTGCCCCAGTTCGGCATCGAGGTGCGCTTCGTCGACCCGGACAAGCCGGAGGAGCTGGCCGCCACGGTCGACGACAAGACCCGCCTGGTCTTCGCCGAGACGATCGGCAACCCGAAGA